>JANYAB010000477.1 GCA_025355225.1 Bacteroidota bacterium | reverse complement strand
TTCTAAAACTTTAAGGCCTTCCTCCGATAAGACGTAATATTTCCTGGGGGGACCTGAAGTCGACTCGACCCAGTTGTAACTGAGGAGTCCATTGTTTTTTAAACGGGTTAATAGCGGATACAAAGTACCCTCTACTACAAGCATTTGGGCTTTCTTAAGCTCAGCAATTATGTCTGAAGCGTATATTTCGCCCTTAGCTATCGTGGAAAGAATGCAATATTCCAAAACACCTTTCCTCATCTGGGTTTGTGTATTTTCAACAATCATACCACAAAGATATATGTTTTAAATTGTATTATGCAATACATAGTACTAAAATTATTAAATTTATTTATTGAATGTGCTTTTTTCTAAAAAATTTAGGCTTTTTCAAAGATTTTATTTGACTTTTTAATAATCAAACAGTACTTTTAGCTTTAATTAACTATTAACTGATCTTATTATTAACGAAATGAAAAAACTTCTACTAGTAAGTTTGTGTTTCTTGCTGTTATGCGTAACGCAGGTATTTGCACAAAACCGTACTGTTACGGGTACGGTAACGGCCAAAGAGGATGGCTTGCCCATTCCGGGCGCCACCGTAAAGGTAAAAGGCTCAACTGTTGGTACGCAAACCAACTCGGCCGGTAAATTTACCCTTAGTGTACCAAGCGGAGGATCCCTGGTGATCTCCTTTGTTGGTACCCAAACACAGACAATTCCTGTCGGAAACCAGAGCACTATTAATGTGTCATTGGTTGCTGCGGCCACCAGTCTTGGTGAGGTTGTCATCACCACTTCCTTAGGTATCAAACACTCCGAAAGGGAGTTGGGATATTCTACAGCAAGTGTTTCATCAAAAGACCTTACCGAAACCAATGTTACCAACGTAGCGAATGGTTTAACTGCTAAGGTTGCAGGTTTAGCGGTGTATTCGCTCGACAACGGTATTGACCCTAATATACAGGTTCAACTACGGGGTAACCGTTCGTTAGAGGGAAACAATAACGCATTGATCGTTGTTGATGGTGTACCGATCCCGGGCGGAAGCTTAGCGGCAATTAACCCGAACGATATTGCCGATGTTACTATATTAAAAGGTGCAGGTTCTGCAGCCTTGTATGGTTCTGAAGCATCAAACGGTGCAATATTAATTACTACCAAACGCGGTACAAGCAGCGGAAAGCCTATAATTACTTATGGTAACTCGGTACAGCTTGAGAATGTATCCTTTTATCCAAAGCTGCAAACCAAATATGGCCCATACGGTGGCGAGCCGGTTTCAACCCCGTATTTGGATCCTCTTACTAATTTTGCAAGTTATGTTCCTTATGAAAACCAGCAATTCGGCCCTGCCTATGATGGTTCATTGGTGCCACTTGGCGCTCCGCTGGATAGTTTAAAAGGTACACAACAAATGGTGCCTTATAAAGCATACCCTGTAAGCCCGATCATCGCGTTCTTTAAAACAGGCGTAACCGAGCAAAATGATATTTCCATACAACACGGTGATCAGAATAATTCATTCTTTTTATCAGCTCAAAATGTAATCAGGACAACAATTGTTCCTAATGACAAAGCTATAAAGAATGCATTCAGCGCACGCGGGCACCGGACTTTTGGAAAATTCTCTGTTGATTATTCAATAGGTTATACTAAAAGTACTTTTAGCACCTATATAAACAATGATAATGCATATAACCCTAACGGAAACAACTTTCAAATTCCGGGAAGTTTTGTAAACAACGCGGGTGCTAACGACCTGTATGCTTCTATTTTACAGCTCCCTGCCTTTATAAACATAAAGAGTTTCCAGGATCCTAATTCGCGGACCGGCAATGCAAGCAATTTTTATGATGCATATGCTATTAACCCGTACTGGGTAGTAAACAATGCCAGAAGGAATGTTGTGCGTGATCAGATCATATCAACTATGAAATTAAATCTTGCCGCAACCTCATGGCTGGATGCCAGTTATCGTATATCTAATAACTATGGTGTTGAGCAGGACCGGTTAACTAAAGCCGAAGTTGATTTTACCCCTTACTCGCTCACCGATCCTTTAGGAGCCGGTAACGTGCCATACGGATTTTCCGGAACAGGTAAATCACCAGGTTCGGTTTATGACTATACGCAATATGGCGATGGTACAAAAAATGCCCCCGGAGGTTATTCAAGGATACAAGGCGATGCAATTTTAGATTTCCACCATACCTTCTTTAAGGATTTTAAGGTTAATTTGATTGTTGGTAATTCTATCTGGCAAGAGCACCAAAAGGAATTGTTTAGCGGTAACAATAATTTGCTGATAAATGGATTCTATAATATTAATTCGGCGGGCGGTACAATAACTTCGGCAGAAAGTGAATATACTATACGCCAGATCGCCTATTTTGGTGATTTTAGCTTGTCATACAAAAATTTCCTTTCTTTGGAAGGAACCTACAGGAATGAGCAAGACTCACGTTTATCAAAAGCACAACGCTCATTTAATTATCCTTCTGCAAAAATATCATTCATTCCAACTGATATAATCCCCGGATTAAAGGATAGTAAAATATTAAATTATGCTAAACTGTATGGTTCAATAAGCCGTGTAGGTAATATTGACATTGACCCTTATCAAATTAATAACATTTTCCAGGTAGGTACAGGTTTCCCTTACGGCACATTAGGCGGTTACCAACTGAATACGGAACAATACAGCCCAACACTAAAACCAGAGTTAACAACAGAAGTTGAATTTGGTGCTGAATTGTCATTCTTTAACAGCCGTTTGGGTATTAATGCCACTTATTATGATCAGCATGATAAAAACCAAACAGTGCCGATCGGTATATCATCAACAACCGGTTACACCACATCTTTAACCAATATTGGCGAAACCCAATCGCAAGGTGAAGAGTTCCAGGTAACAGGCGATATCTTAACCCAGGCTCAAAACAAATTCGGCTTTAGGTTAGGCGGTAACCTATCCATAAATAACTCAAAGGTTATATCCTTATTGCCAGGCGTAAATTCGTTGCAATTGCCTGGAGCCGGCGGCCACGAATATGCTGTAGTAGGCAAGGCTTTCCCTGTATTAGAAGGATCAGATTTTGTGCGCGACCCTAAGGGCAACGTGGTTGTTGATGCGGTTACAGGTTACCCAACTACAAACAATACTGGATTAACACAATTTGGAAGGACCACACCTAAATATAACCTGGGTGTAACTACCACTTTAAGTTATAAATTCATAAGTGTATCAGCGATAGCAGAATATAGAGGTGGTGATGTAATATATAATGGACAGGGCGGAACACTTACTTTCGCAGGCTCCAGTTTTGAGTCAGCAGAAGCCGGCCGTTCTTCGTTTATTTACCCAGGTTCTGTTGTACAAACCTCGCCGGGAGTTTATACTAAAAATACTAACGTGAACGTTCAAAACGGTAATTACGGTTTTTGGCAAACCTCCGCGTATAGCAATACCTATTCACCTTTCGTAACAAGCGGTGCATTCTGGAAGATCAGGGAAATTAACGTTTCCTTTAATTTAAACCAGTTCATGACAAAAACCGGGTTTATAAAGGGTGCTACGTTCTCGTTAACAGGCCGTAACCTATGGATGTTTTTACCAAAAAGCAATATGTTTACCGATCCTGAGTTCTCAAATGCCGATGCAAACAGCAACACCAGGGGAACAAGTGATGACGGACAGCTACCAGGTACACGAGTGTTTGGCGCAAATCTTAAAGTAACATTTTAATTAAAATATAAAAGAGCGATGAAAAAATATATTTCACTTATAGCAGTATTTCTTACAGTCGGCATGGCCGGATGTAAAAAAGACTATCTAAGCCTGGAGAATAACCCCAACCAGCCTTCGATAACAACACCGGACCTCGCATTGTCGGCAGCGGAGGTTAATGTAGCCGCAATTGTACAAACAGGCTATCCTGAGTATGGCGTCTGGTCTGGCTACTGGACCACCAGCGGTAACTATGTACCCAACCAGAGCATCAATGAGTACCAGTTTACTACCGGTACATTTACGGGGGTGTGGGATGCGCTATACCTCAACTTATCAAATTTAAATACGTTGCAAAATCTTGCCGCGCAAAACCCGGCTTCAGCAAATTACCAGGCGATTGCGATGATCCTGAAAGCTTATGATTTTGAGCAGATAGTTGATAATTTTAACGATGCGCCTTACAGCCAGGCATTTAATCCCAAAATACTTACCCCGGTTTATGATAAAGGGCAGGCTATATATGAGGACCTGGGAAAACAGTTGGACGCAGCTATAGCGTTGATCAACAAAAATACCGGGTTAGGTCCGACAACGTCCGATATTGTTTTCAAAGGGAATATGACCTCATGGAAAAAATTTGCCAATACGCTTAAATTACGCCTGGCTATCCATGTAAGTACTAAAACCCCAACTGATCCTTTGGTTACTGATCTTGCTTCAACGGCCGGCGAAGGGTACCTGGATGGAACCACGCAGGCTACCGCGAACCCCGGCTATACCGGCAGTAATTCAGGAGCCGGCATAAGCCAGGAAAACCCATTCTATGGCACTTATGGATTAGATGTTACCGGTAACCCTACGTTTCCTAATAATTATTACAGGGCCAATACCTATGCGGTTACGTTCTTTAAAAATAACAACGATCCGAGGGCAGCCAGGTATTACGCGGCAACAACGGGAGCAGGCTTTCCCCCTATAAATGGCAACACTTTTGGGGATATACTCCATAACTTACAAAATCCAGGTACCAGCGGTGTTGGCCCCGGCTTGTTGGTAAGCCCTACGCAGAGCGCGATATTATTATCCGGTGCTGAATCCTTATTTTTGCAGGCCGAGGCTTTATTAAAAGGAATGAATATAACAGGCGCGGCAACAACACCTGCCACCCCGCAGCTTGCTTACGAGGCTGCTATTACGGCATCATTTGTATCATTGGGTTTAACAAGTGCACAGGCTACGACTTATTATACACAGCCGATTAATAACGTTGGTTATGTTGCTTCAACCACGCCGGAAACAGCAATTCTTACTCAAAAATGGGCGTCTTTATTAGGCTTGTTCAACCTGGAAGCTTATAATGAATACAGGAGAACAGGTATCCCGGCATTGCCATCATCTGTTGACCCTGCCGCTATATCAAGTACTTTGCCAACCAGGATATTGTATCCTACAAGCGAGCTTAGTACAAATTCGGCTAATTTAGGCGCCGAAGGGACCATTAGTCAGTTCACCTCAAAAATATTTTGGGCACAATAAATTTAAAAGATATGAAAAAGAGATTATATTTTATTTCAACCCTGATCGTCAGCGCGGCTTTGCTTAGTTTAAGCTCGTGCCTTAAGGACAACAGATACGTGGATTTCAGCAAGGGTGCGTCCCTTGTGGAATTCAATTTGGGAGGACTGGCCTATTTTGGACAGGACGCAGTGACTGAACCGAACGATACGATTGTAAAGCAATTTGCAGTATCGGTTGCATCGGTTACAGTGCCTACAACCCCAACAACAATTACGCTTGCCGTAGACAATTCAATTGTAACGACCTATGATGCAGCTAATCCTGCTGTAGCTTTTGTTCCAATGCCTGCTGGTACTTACGCGCTCAGTACCACTTCAGTAACCATACCTGCAGGCCAGCGTGCGGCTATTGTATCAGTGACTATTTACAAAGGTAAGCTTGATCCTGCGCAAAGCTATTTGCTGCCAATAAAGATCGCCGGCACAACAGGCGGTTATACTATTAGCGGTAACATGGGCATACATTACTATCACGTTATCGGTAATGATTTCGCGGGGGTTTACAGAGAGAAGTACCAGCGTTATAACGCCGCAGATTCAACAAGTGTTGGATTACATGGAGCTTCATACCCTTTTTCAGCCGGCAATACAACTACCTTTGTTCCTCAATCCCCAACCGAGTTTACAGTTTACTCGGGATATGTTTCCGGGGCGGAAATACGTTATGATATTACCTTTACAAAAACTGGAAGCGGTGCCACAGCATTGTATTCTAATTTCCATGTAAGCTTTGTTGCTTCCGATGTAACTTCTATTGGCAATTCGGGGATCACAGTCGCTACTGGGCCTGTTTTCTTTGACCCGGTTACTCATCAACCGGCGACACCAGACTTAGCCGGGCCGTATACTTTTGCGCAGGCTGAAACAATATTCCATCTCCAATGGGGGCCGAAGACAGCCGCGCGGAGGTATATTATAGATACCTATTTAAAATAAAATTATATTTTAGATTAAATCTTTAACAATTGTAAGGCTGCCTTTTCAGGCAGCCTTTTTTTGTGATGCATTATATGTTATACCAGTGCCTTTTCAAAGAATTTGCGATTGTATTATGAATTGCTACCTTAGACAGTAAATAAACTTTATCCTATGAAAAGAACTTTTTTTATGTCGCTGTTGATCATAACGGCGGCACAGGTAATAAAAGCACAAACCAATATCGTTTCCGGCTCTGTAAGAGATGAAAAAGGCAATCCTTTGCATTTTGTATTTGTTGAGGATCGCCAATATAAAAATGCATCGTTTAGTGATTCATTGGGCAATTTTGCAATTGAGGTACATCCTGATTCAAAATTGCAATTTGATAAAGCGGGGCATAAGGATGAACTGCTTAATGTAGACAAAAGCAGCGCCGGCTTGCAGGTTGTGTTAAGATCATTGAGTGCCGAGTCGGGTAATTCAATTAACACAAAAAGCAGCCTTTCAACCGATCCCGTATTCGAACGCCCAAATCAAGGGTTTCTGCCCGACTTACCGGGACATAGAAAAGGTAATTTGCGCGGAAACAGGTACT
Source organism: Bacteroidota bacterium (assembly GCA_025355225.1). Lineage (GTDB taxonomy): Bacteria > Bacteroidota > Bacteroidia > Sphingobacteriales > Sphingobacteriaceae > Mucilaginibacter. Next base: position 622 of record JANYAB010000477.1, on the reverse strand, counting down.
TGCTTGACAACTTCGGACACGGTTTTTTTATAAGATCATCCGGCGAGTTGGTTTATAATCCGATTTACCTGTTTGACTATGATAAGGTAGGAGGAGGGCTCTTGCTTACAAAGGGAAGTGAAACAGTAATGGAATTAAGCTGGGACGAAACTAAATCATTTACGCTGTATAGCAACACAGATGAACGTTTCGTATTTGAAAAAGTGCCTGCTATTGACCAGTCACATTTTGTACAGGTATTAGCTGCCGGAAAAAAGTACAAGATATATAAATTAATAAAAACAAAATTTGTTAAATCTGACTATGTAAACAATGGCATGACGGCACACGGAAATGATTATGACGAATATGTTGACGAGGCCGATTATTACGTTTTAGACGTTCAGAGCAACCAGCGACAAAAACTAACCCTAAAAAAGAAATCAATAAAAGAAAACTTTGCCAAAGAAGCAGATAAGGTAAATAAGTATTTGTCCGATAATTCCGGCAGTATCGACGACGCTTATTTAAGCAGATTAGGTGATTATATGAACCAATAGTTTAAGATACTTAGTAGTTGAGATAAAACAGGAAAAAAACCAAACCACCACGTCATTGCGAGTACCCACCAGGGCGCCCTGGT
>JANYAB010000470.1 GCA_025355225.1 Bacteroidota bacterium | reverse complement strand
AATCGCTCTTGGCGGTCTCATCGTTTTACTTATCCTGGGTAAAGTAACGGGCTTAATTGGCAAGCCCACGAAGACTCAAATAGCCACCGAAAAGGCGGCGATACGTGCAATTAACGAAACCGTATCGGCAAGCGGTAAAATTAAGGCCCATGTTGAAGTAAAAATAAGCCCCGAAGTATCGGGAGAAGTAGTTGAACTACCTGTAAAAGAAGGAGACGTAGTTAAAAAGGGGCAATTACTTTGTCGCATCAGGCCAGATATATTAAAATCGGGTTATGATCGTACCGTGGCAGCTTACAATACCCAAAAAGCAAGCGTTGGTAATTCAACCCAAATGCTTAAACAAGCCGAAGCAACCTATAATAATCAATTATCAATATACAAGCGCGATAAAGTGCTGTATGATAATAAAGTATTGACCGCTGCGGAGTTTGATGCGGCAAAGGCAAATTACGAAGGTGCCCAGGCTTCGCTTGAAGCTGCAAAGCAAAATGTGATCGGCTCTACTTATGGCCTTGCACAATCAGCCGCTTCGGTTAAGGAAGCAAATGACAACCTGGCGAAAACAACTATTTATTCACCGGTTGATGGGGTAATATCTAAACTATCTATCCAAAAAGGAGAACGCGTATTGGGGACACAGCAGTTTGCTGGTACCGAGATCATGACCATATCTGACCTGAACCAATTGGATGTGAATGTAGACGTGAACGAAAATGACATTAACCGCATCACTTTAGGGGATTCATCAAAAATCCAGGTCGATGCCTTTTTAGGCAAGATATTTATGGGTACAGTAATCGAAATCGGAAGCGCGGCCAATGTGGTGGGTACTACTGCCGACCAGGTGACCAACTTTACTGTTAAGGTTAGAATAGATCCCAGATCTTACGCTCAACTGCTTGTAAAAACTGCAACTAATCCCTCGCCATTCCGCCCGGGACTGACTGCGACGGTTGACATTGAAACCAACCACACTCAGTCGCTTGCTGTGCCTATTCAAGCCGTAACCACACGTGAAGAAAAAAAACCTGCTACAGCCGCTCCTCAAAAGCAGGATGATGTTGACAATACAAAAGCCAAAGTTACTGAGCCTTCAAAAGAATATGTGTTTATTTATAGTGCCGGTAAAGTAAAACAGGTTTTAGTTACAACTGGCATTCAGGATGATAGTTATATCCAGGTGCTTTCGGGCCTAAAAGCTGGCGAAGAAGTGGTATCAGCCCCTTACACAGCTATTTCAAAAACACTGAGCGATAAGATGGAAGTAGAAAAAGTAGATAAGTCGAAATTATTTACCGGAGATAATAAGAATTGATGAGCTGATTTCAGATGTGCAGATTAAATTGATTAATATTTAAAATAAAATTATAAAAAACGACGGGGTCATGCTAAGCATGGCCCTTTTTGGTTTAAAGCACCTTTTCAAATTATTTGCACATCTACACATTAAAAAAACATTTGCACATTTGCACATCCGCATATTTGCACATTAAATTCGCACATTTGCACATCATAATGCATCAACAAAAAAATAAGATATTAATCGTGGGCGGAGGCAGCTGGGCCACCGCCAACATTAAAATGCTTACAGATAATACCACCGAAAAAGAAATCTTTTGGTGGATGCGCAATGCACAAGCTGTTAAGCATGTTCAAAAATTCAGACACAATCCCAATTATCTAAGTTCGGTCGAGATCAAGCTTCCGGCTCAGAATATTTCAACAGATCTTAAAGCGTTGATCAGCCAGGTTGACATTGTATTGCTTAACGTGCCCGCCGCATTTTTGAAAGAAGCGCTTACAGGCATTACTCCTGATGATTTTGCGGGTAAAAAAGTGGTTTCGGCCATAAAGGGTATAGTACCGGATGAAAATCTGATTATTGGCGAATTTTTGAATCAAGGATACAAAGTCCCATTCAACCTTTTTATGGTACTCAGTGGGCCATGTCATGCTGAAGAAGTAGCGCTTGAAAAACTATCTTACCTTACCATAGCCTCAGGCGATACAGAATTAGCCGCCGAATTTGCTGCGATGATCAGCACACGATATATAAATACCATCATATCCGATGATATTTATGGCACAGAATATGCAGCAGTTTTAAAAAATATTTATGCCATTGCCAGTGGAATTTGCCACGGCGTGGGTTATGGAGATAATTTCCAGGCCGTTTTAATATCCAACGCTATCCGCGAACTGGAACGCTTTGTGGATGCAGTTCACCCTATCGGGCGCGACATTAAGGAATCAGCTTACTTAGGCGACCTGCTGGTTACCGCCTACTCTCAATTTAGCCGCAACCGAACCTTCGGAAATATGGTAGGTAAAGGTTATACTGTGAAATCGGCCCAGCTTGAAATGAATATGATAGCCGAAGGGTATTATGCAGTAAATTGTCTACACCAGGTAAATAAACTGTACAAGGTTTACATGCCCATTTGTGGCGCAGTTTATTCGATTTTATACGAGAAACGCAATCCAACAGAAGAAATGAAACATTTGGCAGAGAAATTGAGTTAGTTACACAAGATTAACTTAATTAGACACCAATGAAAACTATTTTAAAGACCGCAATGTTTGCTGCGGCATTATTTGTAGCTGCCCAAAGCCAGGCTGCAACCACGCAACAGGATACTACGCTGGGTCAAAAAGTTGGCAAAACCGCTAAAAGGGTAGGTAATAAAACATCAGAGCTTGCGGCTAAAGGCGCATCGGCGGTTGTAGATAAAAAATATGAGGACAAATGCGGCCCGCATGGGGAAACCGTTTACATCAACGAGCATTCGCACTATTATTACATCAACAAAAAGGGACATAGGGTTTACCTTAAAAAATCCGAGTTGATGGACAAAAAAATGTAATTAGTTAACATTTTAAATCACAGCGCCCCAAACTTTCGGGGCGCTTATTATTTATCAGCAGTAAAATGAGAAGATATGCTTTAATAATCGTGCACGTGGCATGTGCCGCAATATTATTTGCGGTGGCTTGTTCCGATCCGGTTAAAAGCAAGCTGGTGGGAACCTGGAAATCAAAAAATGGTGAAACACAACTTAAAATAAGCAACAAGAAATTCGCCCTGGACAGTGATATTACATTAGCAGAGGACTACTTTTTAAAAGGGGATACGATATTTACATCCTTCGAGGGCAATGAACCGTACACTAAATTTGTGGTACAAAAACTGGATGACCGAAATTTAAAGTTACTCTCTCCCGATTCATTGGTTATGGAGTTTACCCGTTAAAACAAAGCCTCCCAACCGCACAAGGCAGATGGAAGGCTGTTTGATATAATAAAATCTTTAGATAACCAGTTAACTAATCACCGATCGCACTAATAACTAAAATCTTCTGCGGCGTTCCCCACGATCTTCGCGACGCTTGCCTGAGAAATCACGAAAACCGGTATTGGCTCCTGCGGATCCTGCAGTTCCGGTTCTTTCCCTGGCTCCTCCCTCACGATTGCCACCCTCTCTGCGGAACCCGCCTTCTCTTCTTTCACCACCACCGCCTTCGGGTCTTCTATAATTGGATGATGACGATCCGCCACGGCTTTCGCTGGTTCCTTCGCCCGAAATTTCAATTCTTACTTCACGGCCCTGGAAATCGGCGCCTTTAAAGCCTGATTGTACCTTTTCTACCTCATCATTCGGAACTTCGAAAAAGGAATAAACGCCTTTTACGTCTATTTTCCCAACGGTACGCCCGCTTATTTTCGAGGTATTACAAATATAACCCAGTAAATCACCACGTGAAAATCCATCTACCGAACCTAAATTGATAAACAGGCGGGTAAATTCAGACTTCATGCCTGTACGGGCGAAGCGTTCGCCTGTACTGTCGCTGCGACGGCTTTCGTCAACCGGCGCATTAAGATCAGGAGCATTTTTATAATAATCCAAAAAGCGATTAAACTCCAGTGACGCAAAACGTTTGATGATATCTTCCTTAGTCATCCCGTTAAACTCATCCATAATACGTGGGATGTATTGCTCTATCTGCTGCTCGTTCACTTCAACATTGTGTACTTTATGCACAAGGGCAAATAATTGCTTTTCAACCACATCAAAGCCAGTTGGTATTTCCGCTTTAACAAAACGCTTGCCTAAAGTTTTTTCGATCTGGCGAATTTTTCCCAATTCTTTCCCATTAATAATGGAAATAGAAATACCTGTTTTACCTGCACGGGCAGTACGACCGCTACGGTGGGTGTAATTCTCTATTTCGTCAGGTAATGAGTAATTAATAACGTGGGTAACATCATTAACGTCGATACCACGTGCTGCCACGTCGGTTGCTATCAGTAATTGAAGGCTGCGCTCGCGGTAGCGTTTCATTACTTTATCGCGCTGTTGCTGTGATAAGTCGCCATGCAGCGAATCTGCATTATAACCATCTTTTATCAAAGCCTCAGCAATATCCTGAGTTTCTATTTTCGTACGGCAAAATACGATACCAAAAATTTCAGGATTAAAATCGACGATACGCTTAAAGGCAGCATACTTATCACGGGCACGAATAATGTAATACTCGTGCTCAATATTTTCGTTCCCTGTATTTTTTGTGCCCATGGTAAGCTCATAAGGATCGGTCATATATTTTTTCGCGATCCTTCTTACTTCAGAAGGCATGGTGGCCGAGAACAGCCATGTTTTTTTATCTTCGGGGGTGGTAGACAAAATACTGTCAATATCTTCCTGAAAGCCCATGTTGAGCATTTCATCAGCTTCATCCAATACTACGAATCCTACCTGGGTAAAATCAATTGCTTTACGGTTGATGATATCAAGCATACGGCCAGGTGTAGCAACTACAATTTGCACACCACGCCTGATTTCGCGCAATTGATCTGAAATACTTGCACCACCATAAACAGCCACAACGTGTACGTTGGGCATATTTTTAGCGTATTTTTTAATATCGCTGGTGATCTGTAAACAAAGTTCGCGTGTTGGGCATAAAATAAGTGCCTGCGGATGTTTCTCTTCGAAATCTAATAGTTCTAATAATGGTAGTCCAAAAGCAGCTGTTTTACCGGTCCCGGTTTGGGCTAATCCGACAAAATCGTTGCTGCCTGTTAACAATACCGGAATAGATTGTTCCTGGATTGGCGTAGGATTTTCAAATCCTAACTCAGAGATGGCATTAACAATATCATGACGGATTCCCAGTTGAATAAATGGGTTCATGAATTTAAATAACGTATTTGGCTACATCGCCAAATCGGGCGCAAAGGTAGTGATTTTGAATGGAAATTCCAATACGGGCCCAGCAAATGAAAAATATTACACTGCAATAGTAATCTTTAATATAGTGAGGTTAATAATAATCGTTTCTTAACCAGGTAAAAAATGCTATTTTTAATATAGATTTTAATGTATGGATATTCAAGCCGAGAAATTGAATTTGATTAAATGGTTAACTGATGTAAAGGAACCATCAGTTATTGAACGGTTGATTGCTTTAAAAAATGATCAGCAGGGGGATTGGTGGGATCAGATGTGCGAAGACGAAAAAGCCGAAATCGAAGAAGGGTTAACGCAAGCTGATAAAGGTGAGGTTTTTTCTCATGAAGAAGTAATGTCAAAATACCAGAAATGGCGTTCGAAATAGCCGTAACCCGCTAAGTCTAACTATTCATCAACCTTTAAAACGGGTTCAGCTTTAGGAGTCTCCTTGTAAGAAATCAGAAACATTATTACCCCCGCACTAACACACACATCAGCGAAATTAAAAATACCGGTGCGTAAGTTATGAATGCCAATATTCATGAAATCAGTTACATGGCGGTCGAATAAAATGCGGTCTATAATATTCCCTACTCCTCCTGCTATGATCAGGGATAAAGAGAGCATTTTCAGTGGCTTTAGTTCAGCTACTTTTCTTATGGCGTAAATAAACAGTATGACAAGAAATATTAAAGGGATTATGCTGAGTAACCAAAAGCTGAGAGGTTTTGATAATTGATCGCCCAGGCTCAAGGCAGCACCGGTATTCTCAACATATTCAAGCCTAACTGTATTATGGAAATAAGATATAGGTTCCCTGTACATTAAATGCTGCTTTGCCAGGTCTTTTGTGATCCGGTCACAACCTATGAACACCAGTGATGTTATACAGAACAATAATACTTTAACCCAATTTTTCATTTCAATCTATCTTAATTTATCTCCCCCCTTTAGGAGTTGGGGGCCACTATCTCAATCTATCTGCAGATTTAACCAATTTTTCATCCCTCTGTATAGCTTTAAACGCAAGGATTGTCAAAACAATACTAACTGAGCTTAATAAAGCCCCAATCCCGAAATTGTTGGTATTCAGGTTCACATCGCCAACCAGGTCCTTAACGGTTTGTGATATCCAGAAAGTGTATCCGATAACTATGAGAATATATCCATAGCACAGGGCGATTTGCTGTTTTCTGTTTTTGTACAGAAAGACCAATATGATCGGCAGTATCGCCACTATGGCCGTTGCAGCTATCAACGCGATAAACGATTGCGTATGTGTTTGCAATCCGTTTACATCCTGGAAAATACCGGTAACTTTTATTGTTGACGGCACACCGTTGATGTACACGTTATGAACCAACGGGAACAAGAAAAGCAGGAACATTACCAAACTGGCCAAAAACAAATAAACACTTTGTATACGTTGCAGCATGTGAACAAAATTAATAGGCAAAGATAGAATTGTTTAATCCAAATTGTGGAGTTCAGGTTAAAAACATGACTTTCAAATCGTAAATCGTAATTCTAAATTCGTAAATCAAAGTATAACTTTGTCCCGTGGCCGAAAAACAAAGGTATTTTATTGAATTAGCTTATGACGGCACTAACTATCATGGCTGGCAGATACAGCAAAATGCTATTAGCGTGCAAGAGGCATTAAACAAGGCCTTAACCACTATTTTGCGCGAATCTATAGAAACTACAGGCTGCGGACGAACAGACACCGGCGTACATGCCAGGCAATTGTATGTGCATTTCGATAGTGAAAACTCTAAATCCGAAATTCTAAATCCGAAAACCGAAATTAGCCTTAATGCCATTTTACCTTCGGATATAGCCGTTAAACGAATTATACCCGTACATGCCGATGCACATGCTCGGTTTGATGCCGTGCTGCGGTCGTATGAATATCATGTACATTTTGAAAAAGATCCTTTTAAGATCAATCTTTCCTGGGAGTTGCGTGATAAACCGGACATGGCCCGGATGAATGTTGCCGCCAGGATAATCACTGAATACACCGATTTTAGTTGTTTCAGCAAATCAAACACCCAGGTTTTTACCAATAATTGCAAAATATCGAAGGCTGAATGGGTTTATGCAGACGGATGCCTGGTATTTCATATTTCAGCTGATCGTTTTTTACGCAATATGGTACGCGCTATAGTGGGCACTTTAATGCTGGTTGGCAAAAAAGAAATTGAACCCGAAGATGTTAGGAGAATTATCGAAAGTAAAAACAGGAGCAATGCAGGAACATCGGTACCGGCCTGCGGATTGTATTTAACAGAAGTAAAATATACCTATTTGTAAATGTCGGATTTCGAATTTTCGATTTCGGATTTGCTAAATTAAAGCGCGATGTTTGCAATTAATTATAATTAGGAAATAACTAAATTCGAAATCGAAAATCCGAAATCCGAAATAAAAACATGTCTCAAGTAACAGGTAAGGCGCTCGATTGGAAACTGCTAAAGCGGGTAATGCACTATGTAAAGCCGTACAGGACAACATTCATTATTGCGGCATTCCTGACTATTTTTTTGGCGGCGAATACTCTGGTGCAGCCTATGTTAATGCAGATAACTCTTGATAAATATATTTTGGGTAATAATTATAATGGGTTGATTTCGATGGTGAGCCTGATGATTGTGCAATTAGCCGTTCAGACATTGGCGCAGTATTACCAAACTTATTCAACCAATTCGCTTGGACAATCGGTAATACGCGATTTACGGATCGATATTTTTAATCATATCATTAGCCTAAGGTTAAAATATTTCGACCGCACTCCTATCGGTATGCTCATTACCCGGACGGTATCAGACCTTGAAACTATCGCTGATATATTTTCCGAAGGCCTGATATCTATCGTTGGCGACCTGCTGCTGGTTGTTGCCATTATTGTTTACATGTTGGTAAAAGATTGGAAGCTCGCGCTGATCACGTTGATACCGATGCCATTTCTTTTCATGTCAACCTATGTATTCAAAGAAGCCATTAAATCGTCATTTCAGGAAGTGCGTACGCAGGTAGCACATTTAAACACCTTTTTAGCAGAACATATTTCGGGCATCAGCATTATTCAATACTTCTCTCGCGAGGACCAGGAAATGCGGAAGTTTAAAGCGGTAAACCTTAAATACCGGGATGCCAATATCAGGTCGAACTGGTATTATTCCATATTCTTCCCGGTGGTTGAAATTTTGTTTGCGGTTTGTATTAGTTTGTTGGTTTGGTACGGTTGCAAAAGGATATTAACAGATCAGCAACTGGCTAACATTGGCACTCATGACAACCCGGTAACACCCGGCATGATACTAGCGTTCATTGTGTTGCTGAACCTTCTTTTCAGGCCGATAAGGCAATTAGCCGACAAATTTAACACCCTCCAAATGGGGATGGTAGGCGCCGACCGGATATTTAAAGTACTGGATACCGACGAAGTGGCCGTAAACACAGGAACGTTGAAATCCGCAAGTCTGAATGGCGAAATAGCTTTTGATCATGTTTGGTTTGCCTACAACGACGAAAACTGGGTATTAAAAGATATTAGCTTCCGTGTAAAACCCGGTGAAAAACTGGCGTTGGTTGGCGCTACTGGTGCTGGCAAATCATCAACTATTAATATTCTGAATCGTTTTTATGAAATTGGTAAAGGAACGGTTAAAGTGGATGATGCGGACATTAGAGAATACGACGTTGATTTTTTACGCTCACAGATCGCGACCGTAATACAGGATGTTTTTTTATTTACCGACACAATCGCCAATAACATCAGTCTGAACAATCCAACCATAACCCGCGAACAAGTTATTGCAGCAGCAAAGGATGTTGGTGCGCACGAGTTTATTGAACGCTTGCCGGGTGGCTATGATTACAATGTAATGGAACGCGGCGCAACCCTGTCTTCCGGCCAGGCGCAACTGATCTCGTTTATTCGTGCACTTGTGTACGACCCGGCTATCCTGGTACTGGATGAAGCAACTTCATCGGTAGATACCGAAACCGAAATCCTGATACAAAACGCAATAGGCAAATTAATGCAGGGGCGCACGGCGATTGTGATCGCCCACCGCTTATCAACCATACAAAATGCGGATAAAATAATCGTTCTTGATCATGGTGAGATCAAGGAAATGGGTACGCACCAGGAACTGCTTAAGATTGAACACGGATATTATCGTAAATTGTACGATCTGCAGTTTAATTCAGCAGGGATTGTTAAGTCGTAAGTCCGAAGTTAAAAGTCTTAAGGCATTTTTATTTTGAATCAAGACTTAGAACTTTCATTTATCCTTACAATTCCACAATATCGTCTAATAGTTAATTTTTGTTAAAACCGGCAGATGTTGCCGTATCTGTAAATAATAATAGCAGATAAAGTTTTACCTTTATCACAGGTTTGCTATTTTCGCAACATCTGGTTTGAAAAATGAGCAATGGTAAATAATAAAATGGATTCTTATATCTCAAATTTCAAACTTTATCTCTCAAATCTAATCTAAGTTTATGGAAGAATTTGAAGCAAGCGAATCAGCAAAAAAAACAAAAACCATTTATATATCTACAGTTTTTGGTATAGCAATGGTACTGCTCATGATAGGCTTGCTTGGCCTGATATTAGTGCATGCCAATAACCTTTCGCGCTATGTAAAGGAGAATATTGTGCTAAATATCTTTGTGGATGAAGGCGCTCATGAAACAGATGTGCTTCAATTGCAAAAACAACTGGAAGCTAATCCTATTGTTAAACAAACTCAATATGTAAGTAAGGAACTTGCAGCCCGTAACCTGGAAAAAGACCTTGGAGAAGATTTTGTAAGATTTTTAGGATATAATCCTTTATCACAATCGCTTGATGTTTATTTAAAGGCTGAATATGCCAATAACACTGATATTGAGAAGTTTAAAACCCAGCTACTTAAAAATCCACTGATTAAAGAGGTTAAGTATCAGCAGTCGCTGGTTGACCAGATGAACCAAAACTTAACTTCCATAAGTTTGATCATCCTGGTATTCACCGGTATATTTGTTATTCTCTCGGTGGCGCTGATCAATAATACCATCAGACTGGCTATTTACTCGCAACGATTCCTAATAAAATCAATGCAACTGGTGGGCGCAACAAAGAGCTTTATCCGCAAACCATTTCTATTATACGGTATCTGGCACGGCCTTTTGGGGGCATTGATTGCCATTATCATTTTAATGGGAACTTTATATCTGGCCGTTAAAGAAATACCCGACCTGGTTATACTTCAGAGTTATACCGAATTCGGCATTGTATTTTTGATAGTTTTGGGCCTGGGAGTTTTCATTTCCGGTTTCAGCACTTTCCTGGCCGTAAATAAATACCTGCGTTTAAAAATTTATAATCTGTACCGATAGGAAGGTGAAAGGGAAAGATCGCTTTCAGCTTATGCTAAAAACTCAATAATTCAGTCATTCAATAATTCAATAATTAAAACATACATGGCACAAAAACAAACTCAACCTGTAACGCCTGTCAAAACAGGTTCGTCAACAAGGCCACAGGTGAAGGAAAATGCTACCACTCCTGTAAAATTCATATTTGATAAAAGCAACTATCGGTTATTGATTATCAGCATTGCGGTGGTTGCCTTTGGTTTTATATTAATGTCTGGCACTACCGACATTTACAGCAATACCAAAATAGTACTTGCTCCAATAGTTGTTTTAACGGGCTTTGCCATAGGGTTCTTCGCGATATTAAAAAAGCCTTCTTCTTCGAATTAGGTTGATTAGTTGATTAAGTAAGTGGGTGATTAGGTTTATAGCCAATTCAACAATTGATCAACTTATTCAACTCAATCCAACTTAATCAACCCAATCAACTTAGCCAACCCAGACCAACCTATCCACAATGAACATCATACACGTTATTATTCTTGCAATAATTGAAGGCCTGACTGAATTTTTGCCTATTTCATCTACTGGGCACATGATCATTGCTTCGTCCATTATGGGGATTGCATCCGATCCTTTTGTAAAGCTTTTCACCATAGCCATCCAGTTGGGTGCAATTGTATCCGTCGTTGTATTGTATTATAAAAGGTTTTTACAATCGGTTGATTTTTACTTAAAACTCTTTGTGGCATTTATACCTGCTGCTATTTTCGGGCTCCTTTTCAGTAAAAAAATAGATAATTTACTCGAAAGTGCACTCACGGTAGGTATTACCATGTTTGTTGGAGGCATCATATTGTTATTTGTTGATAAATGGTTTAATAAACCTGTTATCACCAAAGAAAAAAATATTGGATATCTAACAGCGCTCATCATTGGTCTTTTTCAGTGTTTGGCCATGATACCAGGAACTTCGCGCTCAGCGGCTACTATTGTTGGTGGTATGTCGCAAAAGTTGACTCGTACAGCAGCGGCTGAATTTTCTTTCTTCCTGGCCGTGCCTACCATGTTTGCAGCAACTGTTAAAAAACTATGGGATTATCATAAACTGGGTTACCATTTTACCGGCGACCAAATTAAACTCTTAGCTATAGGCAATATAATTGCTTTCGTTGTCGCAATGATGGCTATCCGAACCTTCATTACCTTCCTGGAAAAAAGAGGATTCAAATTATTTGGCTGGTATCGCATAGCTTTGGGAGCTGTTATTATTATATTGATCGTTTCGGGCCATAATCTGCAAGTGATTTAAACGTCACTTATGAAAACAATTGTTTTACTTGTGCTGATGCTTTGAAACCCTTCGCTATTTTTGTCGGGACTGCAACTTTGATTATTAGCCAACTTCGCTGATTTTTAATTCAGTGAAATTATAAAAATCTGTTTAATCAAGGTTTAGACAAAATTCAGACAAAAAACAACCCTATTGAAAAACACATTCTCCAACCTACAGGAATTTGCTGATGGTCAACTTTTGCTGGTTAACAAACCCTACAAATGGACCAGCTTTGATGTTGTAGGCAAAATACGCAACGCCTTTAAGCCGCTCAAATTAAAAGTGGGCCATGCAGGGACGCTTGATCCTTTGGCTACCGGCTTACTGATCATCTGCACGGGCAAGATGACCAAACAAATCGACTCTTATCAAGCCCAGGAAAAAGAATATACAGGTACAATGATATTGGGAGCAACTACCCCAACATATGACCTGGAAAGCGAACCGGAACAGCAATTTGCTATTGATCACATCACACTAGAGCAACTTCAAGAAGCCTGTAAACAATTTACGGGAGACATACACCAATATCCCCCCGCGCATTCAGCTATAAAGATCGATGGCGAACGGCTATATGAAAAAGCACGACGCGGCGAAGATGTCGAACTTCGATTACGCCCGGTTACCATTAGCGAATTTGAAATAACGAGAATTGAATTACCCGAAGTTGATTTCAGAGTTGTATGTAGCAAAGGCACCTACATTCGTTCATTGGTAAATGATTTTGGCAAGGCATTAGACAATGGGGCGTACCTATCGCGTTTAAGGCGCACCCGCAGCGGCAACTACAAAGTTGCTGATGCCTGGGAAGTGATGGAACTTGTTAATGTCATCCGGGAGTTAAAAGTAAATAATGAGTAATTTCGGATTTCGAATGTTCAATTTCGGATTTTAATATTGTGATATGATCTTTAGAAGTATGGTCGGTATTGAAACTACGTCCTCAAAAACAATTCAAAATCATGAGGATATACAATAGTATTGAAGAATTCGAACCTGTTAAAAATGCGGTGGTCACTATTGGCACTTTTGATGGGGTACATTTGGGGCACCGTAAAATCATATCCAGAATAACAGAGCTGGCCCGCGCCAACGGAGGCGAATCGGTGATCTTAACATTCTTCCCGCACCCGCGGATGATATTGCATCCAGAAGATCAGAATATAAAAATGATCAATACCATGAATGAAAAGGCAGAGCTGCTGGAACAACTTGGCGTAGATCATTTGATTATCACTCCATTTTCGAGGGACTTTTCTAACCAGACTGCCGAGGAGTATGTAAAGGATGTTTTAGTGAAAAAGATCGGCACAAAAAAAATTGTAATAGGCTACGATCATCGCTTTGGCAAGGATCGGCAGGGCAGCTTAACAGATCTGCAGCAAATGGCACCCGTTTATGGTTTCGAGGTGATCGAAATTCCTGAACAGGATATACACGATGTAGCCGTAAGCTCAACTCGTATACGGCATGCTTTGTTAGATGCAGACATTGACCTGGCGAATGAGTTTTTAGGTTATCCCTTTTATGTAAGCGGAAAAGTGATGCGCGGCGATCAGATAGGTCGACAAATGGGTTACCCTACAGCCAATATCCTGATAGAGGAAAGCTACAAGTTGATTCCCGCCAATGGCATATTTTCTGTTATGGTACAGGTGGATGGCAAGGAGCACAAAGGGATGGGGTATATTGGCCACCGGCCAACTATAAACGGCATGACCAGGAATATAGAAGTAAACATCTTTGATTTTAATCAGGATATTTATACCCAGCCTATCCGCATGAAATTTTTTCATTTCGTTCGCGGCGATGTTAAGTTTGAATCACTCGATCAGCTGAAAAAACAATTGGATAAAGACAAAGAGGATGTGATGAAGTTGCTTGAATAGTTGAATAGTTCATGGTTGATGGTTCATAGTTCATAGCATGAAATTTTTAGGTTATAATTGGTTAATGGTAATTTAGAACAACCATTGCCGGTCAGCTGTTGTAGAAAAACAAAACCCGGTTACTATGAACTATTAACCATGAACTATGAACCCATCTGAATGAAGCTAAATCTCGATAAACAGGAGAGTGCCTTTTTGAATCGGGTTATCGGCGATTGGGAAAAGGACAAGCTGCTTACAGGCGAACAGGCTGAAAAACTTCGTGAGTCGTACGAAGTAAAAGGTTTCGACTGGATGCGGCTGGCTAAATATTCCTTCTGGATAGCTTTGATTTGCGGCGCAGTCTCCTTTACCTTTTTGATTGTTAACGATACCATTGTTAACTGGCTTAAAAAATTATATTACACACCTGATATTATCATCAGCGTCACATCTGCTGTTATGGCTGCGTTCTTCTTTTTATGGGGCCGCAGACGCGAAAAGCGTTTCCCTGAAAAAGTTTTCAGCAATGAGGCAGTAATATTTACCGGCGTCTTATTTACGGCATGCTGCATTGCTTACCTCGGCAAAACTTTTGATGATGGTTCTGGCCATTTTTCCATTCTGTTTTTAATATCCGTATTCGTTTATGGATTCTTAGCGTACCGCCTGGATTCAAGGCTCATCTGGCTGTTTGCATTAGTTTCGCTTGGCAGTTGGTTTGGTACCGAAACCGGGTATCAAACGCAGTGGAGTCACTATTTTTTAGGGATGAATTATCCTTTACGCTTCGTGTTGTTTGGGTCGGCGTTGGTTGTTTCATGCCATTTACTACGAAACAGCAAATGGTTTCATGATTTTTGGGAGCTTACTTATGTAGTGGGTCTCTTATATCTTTTTTTATCCTTGTGGCTGTTAAGCATTTTCGGCAATTATGGCTCCATTGACAGCTGGTGGAAGGTAAAACAACTCAGCCTTTTTTATTGGGGCATTATTTCAGGAGTAGTTGCCGGAGGTTTTATGTTATACGGATTAAAACGAAAAGATGTGGTAGCCCGCGAATTCGGCATAACCTTCCTGCTGATATTTATTTATACCAAATATTTTGAATATTTCTGGGACAGTACCAATCATACGATCTTCTTTGCCGTACTGGCTGTTTCATTCTGGCTAATTGGGCGCAAAGCGGAGAAGATATGGACAAGGCCTAATCCAAATCGGCAATGAAAATTTAGTAAGTTAAAGTCTCCCCTACCGGTCCGAAAGGACTCCTTTGGAGGGGAGATTATTCACGTATTATTTGATTTTTTAAGGCGTTCATGAGGGCTTCGCCGTTTAGAGGGGGCTGGGGGGCTGGCTTAATGTTTAAAAAACACCAGATACACCTGCTTAACAATGTGATAAGCAGCAAACCCGAAAAACAAAACAGCAATACCCGTATTGATAGTTTTGTTGCTTATATCAAGTTTACTTTGAACATACCTGGCGGATTTGGCATAAATAAAAAGGCACAAAAATGCACCCGCGGCCGAACCCACACTGAAGATGATCAATGCAAGCCTCCCTGTTTCTATCCATTCATGTGTGATGAGGTAAGTGCCGGTGATCATCCAGAATGGTATTTGGACGGGGTTTAAAAAGCCCAGTAAAATACCATATTTGATGCTATCGCGATCTGAATTCTTTTTGGTCTGAGGCGCTTTCTTACGGTGTATCCAGGTAATTGCCCCCATCACCCCGAACAGCACTACCATCACCCAGTCTATAATGGTACTTAAGTTCAATTGCTGCGACAGCCAATCGGCCGCATTCATAATGAAATAAGTAAAGAAAAACTCAACGCATGAAAATGCGATAATAAATTGAAGTGCCTGTTTTATACCCCTGTTAATAGCTATTTGCACAAGGGATAAATTGATATTTCCGGGAGGTACGTAGCCTATAAAATTTGCTATTAATCCTATAAAAAAGGTCAACAATATCATCGCCCTAAAATAACAGTTTAATGTGCAAATGTGCAAATGTGCAAATGTGAGGATGCGGGGATATGCAGATGTACAGATGATAAATGTGCAGATGTAAGATATGAGGATATGCGATGTAATCTTTTAAGATGCATTATTAAAACATCCGCACATTTTTAATTTGCACATCCGCACATTTGAAATTTGCACATTAAATTATGTGTAAATAATTTTATTCACTGAAACTTTTAATCGTCGTCATACATTCTTAATTTGCACATCTGCACATCTGAAATTTGCACATTAAAATTTTCACATCTGCACATTTGAAATCTGCACATCTAATAATTATGTCTTCTCTCAAAATCATATCCCTCCTACCTGCTGCTACCGAAATTGTTTGTGCTTTGGGCTTTGAAAAAAATCTTGTAGGCCGTTCACATGAATGTGATTTTCCGCCGTCTGTAAAACAACTGCCTGTATGTTCGGAAGCTAACTTCCCGGATAATTTAAACAGTTTGGCCATTGATAAAAAAGTAAAGCAATTATTGAACGATGCCTTGTCGGTTTACACTGTAAACCGAGAAAAGATTAAACAACTTGCCCCGGATGTGGTCATTACCCAGGCCCAATGTGAAGTTTGCGCTGTATCGTTAAAAGAAGTCGAAGACGCTCTGGAGAATTACCTCGATAAGCAGGCCCGTATTATTTCGCTTCAGCCTAACAGCCTTGCAGATGTATTCGGTAATATCATAGAAGTTGCAACCGCTTTAAACGCTAGAGAAAAGGGGGAGAATTTAATTGAGGAGTTGCAGGAGCGGGTTGATATTGTCCGTCATAAACTGAAGTTTATTGAGAGTAGGCCGACTGTCGCTTGTGTTGAATGGCTTGAGCCGATGATGGTATCAGGCAATTGGGTGCCCGAATTGGTAAATATAGCAGGCGGAACATCGATCCTGGCAGAAGCAGGTAAGCATTCACCATTTATTCAATGGATTGACATTCGTTTGCAGGACCCGGAGATAATTATAGTGATGCCATGCGGATTTTCAATTGAGCGCACTTTGAAAGAAATGGACCTATTGCTTCAATTGCCCGGACTGGCTGAACTACAGGCCGTAAAAAATGACAGGTTGTACATTGCTGACGGTAATCAATACTTTAACCGGTCTGGCCCGCGCCTTGTTGATTCCATTGAAATATTAGCTGAAATTATTAACCCAAAACAATTTATTTTTGGCTACGAGGGAACTGGGTGGATCAGGTTTTCTTTGTAGAGAAGAAGGCTAAAAAAAAAGGATCTGAAATACCATCTAAATGGTAGAGATAGCATTGTGCGATAGCCCCTGTATAAGCAGAGCATGTGAGGAGACTGAGTGAGTTATTTCACAACAGGTAATTTAATCCCAATTTTGAAGAAGTTTACATATTCCCTGATTGAGGAATTTGGATCCTTTATCAATGTATCGAAGTTCGATAAGTCATCATTATTGCTTCCCTGATTTGGATAGATAATCAAACAGTCAATGATTTTGTCTTTTGAATATTTTAAATCATCATAGACCTTGTGCATTCGTGAATAGCCACTCAATTGTCTTGCATCTTCTAATACAGCAGTATATAGGTAACGAGGCTTGTATTTTGCATCAATAACCATTTTTGGATTGAGCAATGCTTATTCCGGGGAATGTTTACCACCGTTCCGCTATGAAAGCTTACCACTTATTCCGGGCGAAACCTTACCAGTGGCTACGGGTTTACATTACTTTAGAGGTGTGTAATTATTTTCAATAGTAGTTATTATTTTCTTCTTCTCCAAGATCCGCCCATTAGATCAATTTTGTGAGCTGAGGCTGTCAATCTGTCCAGCGTAGCATCGGCAATGGTTGGTTCGTTAATAAACTCATACCATTTGTCCAGCGGCAGCTGGGAAGTAATGATCGTCGAGCCATTTCCATACCGATCTTCCAATATATCAAGTAAGGCCAGTTTAGCATCATGGGAAAGCGGTTTTAACCCAAAGTCATCAAGTATAACCACAGCGTGAGCTGCAATATGCTTTATCCATTTCAGATAGGAGCCGTCTACCCGGGCCTGGGCTATGGTTTCCAGAAACTTATTCATAGCCAGGTAAAGTACTTTATGCCCCATCAGGCAGGCGCTCCTTCCCAGAGCACAGGCTACGTGTGATTTACCGGTTCCGGTTACCCCGGTAATCAAGACATTCTCACCTTTTGTAATAAACATACCGTCAGAAAGCGTTAACAGCATTTCCCTGGTAAGTCCCCTTTCCGGTTTACAGACGATCTCCTCAAGCACGGCATGGTATCGCAGCTTGCTATTTTTAAGGAGCCGCTCTGTACGGTAATGATTGCGATACTCGAGTTCTGCCTGGCACAGCATGGCCAGAAGGGAATGGGCATCTTCCTGTTGATGACTGGGAAGAGCAAGCGAAGCCTCATACCTTTTTGCCATTCCGGTTAACCGTAAGTTGTTCAATTGTTCTAGCGTTGCGTTTTTGTTCATGTTATTTATATTGATAATTAAGTGGCGGCATTTTAATGAGAATCAAAAAGATCCTTGTAAGCCATCGCTCCGCGCAGGTTATTATGTGCCGGTATTGGCGAGGATGGCGCAGGCCGGTCTTCATGCAGGTCCATGTTGTTTTTTAAGATGGTTTCGATCACTCCGTAGTTGTATCTATTCCCCCGTAAAGCTCTCTTACAGGCAGCCTCTACCCGGGCTCCGCTATAGGAGGCCATCATTCTTAAAATACCAAGACAGGGTCCGTAAGCCTGATGTATGGTGATCTTACTTTCCATCAACTTGAGGAAGAACTCATGGGTATAAGGGCCATTCTCCAGTGCCCGGGCCAGGTAATATTCCGGATTCCAGCCACGTTGCTCAGCGAGCTTACGGTGGTTTTCCGGCATATGATCAAGGCTCGTTGTGTAGCCATGCTTTTTGTAGCTGCGGGGGTGTATGGCGATACGCTCCATCTGGTGATAGATCTCCAGATGATCGGAACAATAGACCAGGTTCACCTCCTTGCCCAGGTAAGTGTAAGGGACACTATAAAAGTGCCAGTCTTCACCCAGGACCACGTGATAGTTCTTCTGAACTTTAGCTTTTGTATAATGCCGGAGTTGGTAGGGGGATTCGGGCAAAGGGGCAAGTAGTGGTTGTTCCTGGGTAGTAAACAGTTCTTTCCGGCTATACGTCTTTTTTTGAAAGTTTTGCAAATGATGCAGCTCCAGTTTGTCAGCGATACCTTTGTTAAGCTGACCCAGACTGCGAAAAGTATCATTGCGCATTAGCGCGTAAACACGGCGGTAAGCGATCAGCACCGAGCCTTCAACCGAGGCTTTATCTTTGGGTGCAACTGGCCGGGTGGCAAGGATACCGATACGGTTATGCTGAGCCCAGGCCTGGATCATATCAGGAAAAGTAGGCTCATACCTGGATGTCCGGGTTACCCACTGCTTCATATTATCAGAAATGGCATTCATCGGAACACCTCCAAAATAGCTGAGCATTTCGTTCAGTGCATGGATCAAATGGGGCAGGGAAGCATTCGGAAGAGCCCGCAGATAGGTATAGCCACTAAAAGGCAGTACCGCTACCAGAACCGGGCACTCGATCACTTCACCCTCGTCGGTGATGTACTGTAGTTTCGAGCCGGCAAAGTCTATTTCCAGCAGTTCTCCAGCATTGTGATTGAAATGCATTGCGGGCTTGCGACGGGACATTTCTTCGTCGAGCAATTCACAAAAACGGGAGTACTGATAGCCACCAGGAAATGGCTCCAAATATTCCTGCCATAACAAATACCGGGTTACCCCAACTCGTTTAAGCTCTGAGATGAAATAGGGTACCTGCAGGATAAAGTGAATTTTTCGGGGATCCTCCGGTTCTGCTTTTGTGGATTTCAGCTTACCAAACAATGCCTTCAGCTCAGAATCTTTCAGACCTAATAAAGTGTCATGATCCTTGCCTGTTTCTTGAAAAAAGCAAGCATAAAGATGAACTGTTGGCCGTGAGATGCCGGTTTGCTTAACTATCTCCCGCTCGGAATACCCCCGCATCAGGAATAATAGTATCTGTCGTATTTTTTGCATACTAAGTGTTTTGTTCGCCATCGCTTGATAAGTTTGAATCTCAAACCTATCCTTAAATAGCTGTAAAACACCCCAATTAGTGGTAAACTTTGCAGCGGAATAACTGGTGTACTATGTGTCGGAATGTCAGGTAGTTCTTAATCCTGAAATTACTTCACAGTGGTAAACTTTGCTCCGGAATAAGTGGTAAAGTATCAAGCGGAAAACTTGGTAATATTACCTCCGGCAGGCTGGTAAGCTTTGCGTCGGAATCCGTGGTAAGCATTGCGTCGGAATGGTGGTAAGGTATCCTCCGGAATATGCAGAGCAATAAATAATCTAGTTCTTTGCTGTTGTATGTTGGATGATAAATAACGTGATTCTTGAATTGATCCTTTAATAAGCCTAAAACATACAATTCAAAAAGTTTACTCATATCGATCCAGAATGGATGCGTAGTTATTGTTTTCTTCTCTACATTTGAAATGTTATAACCGTATCGCTTAAGTATCAGCCTTGCTAGCTTTACGGCTTCTTCATATTCTTTGTAAAACGGGTTTGATTTTGTGTACTTGATATCATTGAGATTTACCTCCTCTGAAACTGCTTCAAATGCCGGAGAAATATAATTAAAAAGATTTTGTATGTATGCTTCTGTGTTTAATGTTGTATACAGGGGTAAGTACCTTTTGATAAATGAAAGTGTTAATTTCAGTAATCTATTTTCAAAACCATTTGAGCCAAACTCGTCATAACTACAAAAAGTATTTAGGTTTCTGTTCTTAAAGATATTTTCCTTTAATGTCTTGCCAATTAATACTCTCCCCTTTATTCTGCTGTTTAGGTTGTGCTCAACTTTGTAATAGGATTTCTTTAGGCCTTTGCGAACTATTGTTTTTACTAAGCCGAGAAACTGTACAACTAACAATGGGGTAAGCAAATCTCTTTTTTGTTCAATTTCAATTTGAGGATATTCCCACTTTATCTCGAACAATTCATCTAATTCATTGGCAATATCTTGATATTTTAGAC
>JANYAB010000469.1 GCA_025355225.1 Bacteroidota bacterium | reverse complement strand
AGGTAAAAGCAATCGTTAATAAGGCGCTGCTTCCCAACTACGACATATTTGACGAATACCGCTATTTTGAGCCGTCGACCCAATTTAGTTGTATTGATTTTAAAGGACATCGCCTAGCATTAACGATATGTGAAGATTTGTGGAACGACATAGAAAATCCATTGTATATTACCAGGCCGATGGATATGCTGATCAGCGAGCAGCCGGATATGATGATCAATATCGCCGCTTCGCCGTTTGCTTATAATCACGATGAGGAGCGCATTGCCATACTGAGTGATAACGCGAGGCGTTATCAATTGCCTTTATTTTACGTAAATCATGTTGGGGCGCAAACCGAACTTATATTTGATGGTGGTTCGCTGGTATTTGACAATACCGGAGAACTGGTAGACGAATTACCTTACTTTGAAGAAAATGTAGCCTATTATGTACTGGAAAATAAATCAGAAATAAAATTACAGCAGCCACCAACGCTGCGAAAAGAGAAGCAGGGTATTATTGAACAAATTCACCAGGGGCTTGTACTTGGCATAAGGGATTATTTTTATAAATCGGGTTTTAGCAGTGCCATATTAGGATTGTCGGGAGGGATAGATTCTGCATTGGTGTGTGCGCTGGCGGTGGAGGCCCTTGGTCCGCAGAATGTGATGGCTGTGTTATTACCTTCGCGGTTCTCAAGCGACCATTCCATAAAAGATGCGGAAGATTTAGTTAAAAACCTGGGCTGCAAACAAGAGATCATACCCATCAGGCATATTACAGAGGCATTTGAAACCACCCTGCATCCCCAATTTAATAATTTGCCTTTCAATATTGCCGAAGAAAACATACAATCGCGCAGTCGTGCCGTGATATTGATGGCCATGTGCAATAAGTTTGGCTATATATTACTAAATACATCCAACAAGAGCGAGGCTGCTGTTGGTTATGGAACTCTATATGGTGACATGTGTGGAGGGATTTCGGTTATTGGGGATGTTTATAAAACGCAGGTTTTCGAACTTGCTGAATATCTCAACCGCGAGCGCGAAATAATACCTGTAAATACCATTACCAAACCACCATCTGCCGAGTTAAGGCCCGGCCAGAAGGATACCGATTCGTTGCCTGAGTATAATGTGCTTGACCCTATCCTGTTACAATATATCGAAAACAGGTGTTCTTCAGGCGAGATCATTAAAATGGGATATGACGAGCAAACAGTCCGAAAGGTACTGCGGCTGGTAAATCTTGCCGAGCATAAGCGTTACCAGACGCCACCTATTCTAAGGGTATCGCCCAAGGCTTTTGGAATGGGAAGACGCATGCCTATTGTAGGTAAATATTTGTCGTGAAAATTTAATCGTAAAATTCATAAAAATTAATTTTACGATTAAACCTTTCAGCCTAAAATTGTCTAAATGAAATATAAAGGGAAAATAACCATGAAAAAATTGATCTTTTTGGTACTGGGTTTCTTAATTATTTCTGGATTGTCGGCTTGCAGCAGCTATAATTATTATACTGCCGGAATCAATAAAACCAATATGAGCCAGTATCGTTCTTTTGCCTGGATGCCGCCTGCCGGCAAAAGCAAAAACACACCTGCAGCCAACACTGCTGCTGACTTGAAAATTAAGGATGCCGCCGTAGCTTCGCTTGCGGCAAAAGGATTAAGGTTGCAGCCAAATAATCCAGATCTTCTGGTAACTTATACTGCTACAGTAGGGCGCGGATCAAAAGATGTTTATTACTCAACTTATTACGGCAGCGGTTTTTATCCGGGTTGGGGATTTGGATTCGGTTGGGGCTGGGGTTGGGCATACCGCCCTTATTACTACGGTTTTGGGTATCCATATGCTTATTATGGGGGATTAACAGCTGTTGATAAAGAACACTATAAAGAGGGCACCATAATTATCGATTTAATAGATACACGTACAAAACGAGTTGTTTGGCGTGGCTTTGGTGTAGGCGAAGTACATCACAATCCTCAGAAGGACATTGATGATCTGCCTAAGGTAGTAGACGGTATTATTAGCCAGTTGCAGCTTACCCGTCCCATTCCTAATACTCCCAGCACGAGGTCATAAGCATTTCTTATATATTTTGTTTTAATTATCCCTCCTGTCTAAGCGACGGCGGGGATTTTTTTTATGCGCCTCACCCCAACCCTCTCCTCCAAAGGAGTCCTTTGGAGGAGAGGGTTGGGGTGAGGCAAAAAATGTTTCAGGGCCAACAAACAACTATAGCTTGATAAACTTTGTGTTCCCTACAAGTGACTTATCCTTATTGTTAAGTACTTTAACAAGGTATGTCCCCGGTTGCAAGTCGTTTATGCTTGTTTGCCAGTTAGACTGTCCGGATGTCGCCTGTTTTATCACCATGCCAGAACTATTCGTTATTTGTATGTTGTAGATTGCAGACGTATTAATCCCTTCCGCAATGGCAAGGTTTATGGTGCTGACAGCAGGGTTAGGATATACGTTGATGTTACTTTTTACCCGATTATTGCTCATTGTTGCAAAGCCAACAGGCACAACTCCCGAATAGGTAATTTTACCATTAATATCTTCTTGTTTCAGCCGGTAAAGATTTTGCCCATTTATTGGATTTTTATCTAAAAAACTGTACGTGCCCTGTGCATTTGATTGTTTGCCGTTCAGCACATTAAATGTTTTGCCGTTATCTATGCTTCGCTCTAAGGTAAAGTTGGTATAGTTTTGCTCGTTTTCGGTATTCCAAACCACTTCCACCTGGGGTGTTGACGATGATGCTTTTGAAGCAGTAAAATCAAGCAAGCGATAAGCAAAAGCAGCGTTTTGACGTATTACAAGCGTAAAACGGCCGGTGCCAAAGGTATTCGTATCGCTTTTTAGCACATCAAAGGTATACGTTTTATTGTGGCGCATATCCAGTGAATCCTTTTTATAAGCATCAACGAGCCAGATATCAAAAAGCTGAGGTATGCCAACAATAGTCTTCATATTTAAAGTAAACGTGCCACCAGTTGTTGTGTTTACCGCCAGGCCCATATATTCCGTGGTTTTTGGTAAAGGTTCAACTTTTATGGCCGTATGAATATGATCGCTCGTTAGGCTTGCCAGGCTCACCGCGCCATATCCCGGTTTGTAGATCGCGTCAATATCCGGGTTGTACGCAGTGCTCGCACTACTGTTAAAACGGACCAGCATGTCATCAGTATTAACAGTATCCTTTGCCAGTTGGAGACGCAGATATTGATTGTTGGCATAATCAACCGGTTTACCCATAAAAAGATTAAGACCTGTAGATTGTGTGGTTACCTTGGCTGATTCATTGAAAACTAACTGAGCAGACGCATTAATAGCAACTACGAAGAAACCTTGTCCGCTTGATATGATATTGGTTGCATTGTTTGTGCCAATCCCGCCGCCGCCTTTAGTGTAAGAGCCGTAATTATGATTTGCCGGGTTCAATATATAAATGGTAGAACCTACAGTGGGTATTCCAGCCACAGTTGGCGCATATATTCCGTTAGCTAATGTTGTAGTTTGAAAAGTTTCCCAATCAATTGAGCTGGCATAGGGATTTCCTACTAAATTATAACCACGCACAGCCGCATTATTAACTACAGCAGTATAGCCCAAATTTACAGAAGCCGGGGTGTACCATTCCTTCACTGTTATCTGTCCGGTGTTTAGCGTACCCGAGGATGTTAGGGTCACGCTTTCTGCGCTGGTGGTTGAGGTGTATTTGCCTGCCAGGTTTGTGGTACGGTCGCCTCTGAAAAAGAAGGTAAATCCGTTGCCCACCGGTATGTTATAAGTGACGGCTCCGCCGTTCATAAAAAGATTCAAGGTGGGGAAATTATTAATGGCGCTGACTCCCCAGTAATTTCCACCGGTAAAAGAAGTGTTAGAAACAGACTGATCTTCGCGGAATAAATAAATGGTTGGGTTTCCGGTTTTATCAAACCCGCCTCCTGCATTTCCGGTGGTAAGAGCCGACGCTTTGATATAATCTAAATTATAAACGTGATTGCCAGCCGCCGTACCAGCATAAATGGGTGACGATACAAGGCGATAACCGCGGTATGCATTGCTGCCTCCGGTTAGGTATCGTTCAACATTAATTGAAGCTGCTCCGGAACCGGCAATGGAAGTAGTTGTTACCTGGCCAATTGACGCAGAGCCAGTGGCATCTGACTTTAAGGTGAAATTTAAAGGTGATGTTATGGTTAAAACGCCCGCGCCGTTAACATTTACTATTGAACCGGGCGCCATGTTAACCGCGCCGGTTCCGACTCCGGTTAATATGGGCGAAGCGCCTGTAACTACGGTGAGATTATTGTTGACAGTTAATGTTGCTCCGGTGCCAATAGTTAATGTGCCGTTGTGAGTTGATCCAAAGGTTATTGAATTAACGGAAACATTTGCGGCTATTGAAGGCTCCCTGGCTTTTATATAAGCTGAAACGCCTATGGTGACAGCATCATTTACGCCCGGCTGCGCATTCGTACTCCAATTTCCGCCAGTGGCCCAGGCGGTAGAGTTGCTGCCCGCAGTCCACGCGACTGTTTGCCCGCAGGCTATGCTGACTACAGTGCTGCTGCTGCCCAAAACATTATAGGCGGTAATGGAATAATTGGTGGCTGCAGAAATTACAGTAGGATTGCCTGAAATTATGCCGGTGGTACCGGCAAAACCAAGGCCGGCCGATAAAGCGGAACTTATGGAATAACCGGTAAGTGACATTATTCGGACTGTCCCGGTAGTTGCCGTTGGAATATCCATTATATAGCAGTTGCCCTGATTGTCGGTAGCTATAGCGCCCGGAGTACTGAAACTTGCAGCCATGCCAATACCATCAGTTTCGGCGGGGTTACCACTTCCGGCTATAGTGGTGACCACTGCAGCGGATGTAACCATCCTGATCCTTTGGTTTCCCACGTCGGCGATATACAAATTGCCTAAGGCATCTATATCTATGCTTCCCAAATGATAAAATTTTGCAGCAGGACCTGTAGCGTCATTATAACCTTGAGTGCTGCCCGCAAAAGTGCTGACTAAGCCTGTACTGATAACGATCTTCCTGACCAGATTATTAAGATAATCGGCAACAAATATATTGCCCGATCCATCGGCGACCAAATCATTCGGACTATTAAAAGTCGCTGCAACGCCAATACCATTTCCCGAACCTGACGCGACGCCGCCGACCGCACCGCCGCCTGCTAAAGTGCTTACGGTAGCCCCCGATATCATTCTTATCAAATTATTCCCCTGGTCGCAGATATAGATTTTCCCGGATGCATCGATAGATAAACCAGCCGGGCCATTAAATTTTGATGCTAAAAGTGCGCCGTTTGTTGTACCCGAAGAATTGACAACGCCGGCGTAGGTAGTAACCACACCAGTGGCGATAACAATCTTCCTGATCACATGTCCGCCCGCATCTGAAACATACAAGTTACCCGCGCCATCATAAGCGATGCCATCGGGACCATTAAATTTTGCAGCAACACCCGTGCCGTCAAGTTCGGCGGTGGCACCGCTGCCTGCTAAAGTGGTCATTACTCCAGCCGGAGTTATTTTACGGATCAGGTTATTGCCATAATCGGCAACGTACACATTACCCGCCCCATCTGTAGCTATCGCCTGTGGATTTACGAGCTTAGGGGCGCCCGCACCACTGGCCACTAAGGTAGTTACCTGCCCATAGGTAGTAGCCGGCACGGCACCTCCGCTGTTAGTTGGTGTTAATGGTGTTATGGCTACGCCTACTGTATAAACATTAGTGGGCGTACTGTAAGAAATGTTGGGTACCTGCGCAAATGTATTTACAGAGGATGAGAGCAAAACGTACACGATAACCAAATACAGTAACAGCCTTTTCAAAATCGGATAGTTTTAAATGAATTTCTTATAAATAAGTGACCATGTATCTAAAGCGATAAATTTGTCCTTAGCCTTATTACGAACACGTATTATAAGTTGTTTCGTGCAGATTATTAAGTAATTTTAATCATAAATTAAATTATGACTAAGTATTTATTGATATTTTATCATATTATAATAGTATGTTAATCAATGATAACTTATTGTTCTTTATGCTTAATTTAAGTTTAATTTTAAATTAAATGCCTTAAGCTGCCGTTTTTAAAAAAAAACGATTAATAATGGTTTTTTTCGAAAATTGTTTAGTTGTCTATCGGAAATGAGTGATGTTAAGCGAATTACCGATGATTAACAATACCATGAACAGTTTTGGAATTGTTCGGGCTGGCATTAAATTTCTGTAAAGCTAATTTCACTAACCAGGATATTATCCTTATTTGTTAGGTACATTAACAAGATCGGGGGTGGATAAGACGTCGTTAAGGATAGTGCCACGGAATGGCTGAGCAGGTGTCGCTCGTTTAATCATCTTGCCCAGATTATTCTGATTGGGGTGTTGCAAGTAGCGGTTGTGCTTATAGCAGCTGGCAAGGTCTGGTTTATGGTGCTGATTGAGGGGTTAGGACAAAAATTAATATCGTTTTTAATCGGGCTGTCGCTTAGATCGGTATCACCCTCTACTATCTATGGGTCAAAGATCAAAAATGCAGATTTTCATGTTTAATCTATCGAATCCACCCGGATGCTTTTGGAGATAAGCCGATGGTTTCGTTTCCTTAGGTAAGGACTGCATTATAAACTGGTTATGCGCGAAACGCAATACCCCTGTCTGTCGGATACATCCAGGGTTGAGTTATAAACTAAAATATCTAAAACTTAAATGGCAATTGACTTCTTGTTCAGAAGCTCTTCATATAAATCAATTACCTTGCGTTGTAACTCTGCGACCTCGGTTTCACGGTCTGTAAGGTTCTGTTGCATAACATTTAAGTGTGAAAGTTCCGATTCTGCCTGCTCACTACCTACAGTTAGTAATTGAACAACGCTCACTTCATAGATATTAGCGATTTGTTCCAGGCGGGATAAGTTGACATCGGTGACACCGGTTTCAATTTTTGAAAAGGCCGGGACAGAAATACCTAAGCGACTGGCAACATCCAGTTGGCTCCATCCATGCTGACGGCGCAAGCTTTTGATACATTCGCCTACAGTTTTATTTGCAGTTTTTTTGATTGAATCACTCATGATTGTATTAAGGTTGGTTGTGTGAAAGACAGTAACGAATTCACAATAAGGCGGTTATACGGTAGGGGATTTGATAATGTTTCGAATAATTAATTATAATTAAACTAATTTAATTATAGATGTATGTAACTGGTTGTGAACCTGACAAATATGAACTTTAAAATCGCTAAAAATAACGTCAGTTCGACAGTATTTAAGTCTAAATAAAGCTCAATGTCATTCTTTTGTATTCGGTATTTAAGATTATTTACACTGAACTAAGAACGTTGGCGTTGCAATTGTCTTTCTATAAAACTATCATGTCGCCACTTTGGTCCACAAAAACCGCAATGAACTTAGCGACGTAATCTCTTCGGCAAACGAAATAGGCATACAAAAAGGGAATCCGTGCTTAAATGTTTTATGATTTTTATGCTATGATGGACGACAGGTTTGATGCCGGGTACTTTGCCTGTGATACAAATGGAAAATGGCAAATATTAATGCAGCAAAAGCCAAAACAGCCACCCAGGTATCAAGCGGGCAGTTGCCGTCATCATCAGTACCATTACACGGCAGGGTTTGAGCATGGGCGGATACAATGCTGAGCAATAACAATACAAGTACACTAAATCCGGCTTTCACTTTCATATTTATATTCTCAAATTCAATATTACAGATTTATTCTTTTAAACGATAATTTTTGACAGAAAGTTTTACTTAGTATGGTTGATCT
>JANYAB010000445.1 GCA_025355225.1 Bacteroidota bacterium | reverse complement strand
TTCTAAACGAGGCCCCTGCATTAAAAGCCTTGTCGGTTGTATCGATCAGCCCAAGGTTTATAATATTAGGGTACATGGCTGACAGCTTTCGATCTACCATAGCCAGGTAACCTTCAAGTCTATACTTTAAACCGGCAAACTGTTCCCAGTAGGCTTCAAGGCCAATGCCGAATAATCCTATTTTCATCATTACTTTAGCTCCACTATGGTTACTGAAAAGGGCTTGAGCGTAATTCTACTGTCCGCTAATTGTAAAGCGGACGGCGGGTTTCCCCTCGTGGTCACATCGACAGACTTGACAGCGCTACCTTTTGCTTCTCCGGGCAATTCAATTTCTATTTCCTTATTCCGCTTATTAATTAATAATATCCTTTTC
The DNA here is from genome assembly GCA_025355225.1 of Bacteroidota bacterium. Taxonomy (GTDB): domain Bacteria; phylum Bacteroidota; class Bacteroidia; order Sphingobacteriales; family Sphingobacteriaceae; genus Mucilaginibacter. The sequence goes on along the minus strand of JANYAB010000445.1, from coordinate 2,543 downwards.
CCATTTTTTGTGATGAAGGCCTGGTAATCCACACTTGCCGTACTACCCGGCGAGTTGATGTACGAAGTATTAACCAGCTTATCTCCGGGGCCAAAATTGCCGATAAGCAGTTTCAGTACCCAATACCGTGCATTGGGGTTGCCATTTTTCCAGTTGATCATACTTACATCCGGGAATTGGGACGGATAACCAACCAATTGTGATTCGCCCGCCACATCAATCCCAATTTTTGTTAACTCGAGATACATATGCGCATACATGGCTCCCGACAAATTCCAATAGTCATCAGGAATAGGTATTGTTTCGGCGCCAAGGATCGTCCCAATTTCATTGATTGTGGTAAAGGTTTGGGGGGCCAGGCGTTTTCTTATGTTTTCGATATAACGCACCTTATCCAAAAATGCATCAGCTTTCTCAAAAAATGTATATTGATACGCATCCAGGGGTTGCTCGCGCCATGATGGCGTGGAGTAGTGGTGATAAGAAATACCTTCTAAAGGAACGCCAGGCTTATGGTTTTTGGGGTTGAGGAAATATTCAAAAAATTCTGGGTGGCCCTCAAAAGCAAGTGATGCGCCGATAAATTTGGTGTCCGGTGCGATCTTTTTCATTTCGGTAACGATAGCATCATACATTTTTGTGTACAGCTGTGGCGAAATATTATGTTCAAGATCAGGTTCGTTGAGCACCTCCCAGTAAGGGATCTTATAATAGTGACCCGATTTATGAAATTGACCCAACTCATCAGTAAAACCCCCCTTTGTGTACCAACTGAACAATCTTACATAATAACCGGCTAAGTCCTTCATAGTAGTATCGCGGAGTTCTGTTCCCTGGTTGTAGTCCCAACAGGTTTGATAGGGGTTATCTGGATAGTTTACAGCCCCGCCGGTTTTCCACATCCAGGCTGGCGTGGTGCTGAAATTGATCACTACGGAGTGGCCTTTTGTAGCTTCCATAAGCGCCGCCATGGTGCTGTCCGGTAGCTTAAAATCCCAAAATGTTTTCCCATTTGCAGGCGGCTTCAATTCGGCGACCACCAATTTTGGATAAGGAAACCAGGGCACGTACCGCACATAATCGGCGCCCAGGTCTTTTAAGGCTTTAAAAGTTGCCTCATGTATGGGTGATTTTCGCACCATAGGGTTTTCGACCAGCTGCAGGGTTGGGGTGGTTTTAGATACCGCAACCGTGTTGCCCCAATCGACTTTAATGGTATCCGGTTTATTTAAAGCGCAAACTTTTGAGGTAAATAAAAAAGCTATAGCGCAAACCAGGACTTGCCCGGTAACGAAAACGACTCTGTTTTTCATAGTATCCTGATCTTGTTCCCGGCAGTACCCTGCCCGTTGGTTTATTGGCTGATAACTAAGGTAAATAAAAAACATCTTTCAACGGTATGCTAACCGGTGAATTATCCGCATTGGTCTCCATCAGGTCGCTCATATACTTCCACCATTCCTGCATCATCGTTTGTTGGGGGAGTTTATCTAACGCAGCTAAATCCTCTGCATTTAAAACGCCAAATAAACTGTGGGTCTCCTCATCTAAAAAGATAGAGTAATCACTTATCCCTGCTTCCTTGAGCAAAATTACCAGGTTAGGCCATATCTCATCATGCCGTTTCTTATACTCTTCTGTACAACCGGGCAGTAATTTCATTTTAAAGGCAATGCGTTCCATATAAGCTTATTTTTATACCTGTTACGAAGATATTGTTATAATTAACCTGGATAAAAAAAAACTCCTGCCAAAGGCAACGTATTTGTCAAAGTCATAGTAATACAAGTAGTTAATGTTTATTAAAATCATCAATTCATGAAAACACCATCAAAACTAATAGCAACTGTGTTGGTAGCCACAGCTATATTTTTTTTCAAAACAACTGTTAAAGCCCAAACTACTGCGGCCCATGCTTTCAGTTTTAGCATAGGCCCAGACGTTGGTCTTCCTACAGGCAATTTAACAATCGGTTCCAATTTTGTATTGGGGGGTACCCCCCGCTTGCAATATGGGATAAGCAACAATTTTGCAATTACGCTTACTTCCGGCGCGGACCACTTTTTTAGCAAAACCATCCCCGGCACTAATATGAAATATAATAGCTTTGGAATTATACCCATTAAGGCTGGTGCTAAAGTATTTTTTACACCGAACTTATATTTTGGCGCCGAAGCCGGTGTGGGTATTGAGGAAACAGACAGCGGTGCCGGTAATACCAAATTCATTTTATCGCCGGCAGTAGGATACGCTGTTAAACACTTGGACATTGGCGTTCGTTATGAAAACTTTGCAGGTCAAAGCGATAATTATGGTTTTGTAGCCTTACGGCTGGCTTACTGCTTTGCTTTATAAAAACAACTTATCCAAAAAGAGGCTTTCTTAAATGAATAGCCTCTTTTTGGTACCATTATTAACATAGATAATGTGGTCAAAAATGGTTGGTAATTCCTTCGTAAGTTTTTGAATATCAACTAAATGTAGCATGTCAATTGAAAGTGTTTTCAATTGCTTTTTAAGAGTGAGTTTTCTTAACCATTTAA
>JANYAB010000436.1 GCA_025355225.1 Bacteroidota bacterium | reverse complement strand
GCCGGGCCTGGTCAGGAGTTGCATCTTTAACTTTTATATAAATATCAACCTGGTGATTAGCAACTGTACTATCAACCCGCATGATCAAATCTTCAGGCGCGAAATAATAAAAGCCTTTCTCCTTTAAACGGGCGTCTATCCTTATGCGTTCATTTTTTATTACATCCAGGTTGTAATCATTGCCAACAATAAGCAGGGTTTTTTGGGCTGTCCCGGTAATGGCTGTATCAAGATCATCTTTTTCGGCAGGGAAGATTATTTTTCGGATAGTATAGTTTGGCCCGGGTTGCGCCGTGTATATTGCTTGTGCCGTCTTCCCCTTACTTAAGGTATCGCCGCTTACTTGTGCCTGGAAATAACCTTCATTCTGAAGCCTGCTTTGCAACACATCACTGTTCTTATCTACATCTACCTCGCTGATCAATACGGGTGGTTCGCCAAATTTGGTATTTAAAAAATGACTTAAACCTTTCTTTTTGGTAGTCTTTGTTTTGTTGTAGATGTAAAGCTTAACTTTTAAACCAAGTATACTGGAGTTTGGCTTTGGGCGTAACAAACCCTGCAATTCCTCGCTTACAGCTTTGGCGTCTTTCTGTGTTAAATCTCCATTCGGATCGTCAATTTTTACTTTTCCGCCGGTATACAGTTTTTGCCCCGCAGGCAGGTATTTGGTATTACTGCAGGCATTCAGTATAATGGAAAGAAGTAGTAAATATTTAATATATTTCATCATAACTTAATTTGCTGCTTGCTGCTTTTTCTCTTTTTGCTCATTGTTATATTTTTTCTCCAGCGCTTTTTCCTCAGGTGTTCGCCTTCTGAAAATCTGACTGAAACGATTATAATCGACCGTTAAGGTAAAACCTACGCCGGTTTCAATTATCTCGCCTTCGATCACTATATACTGGTCACGCCGATAGGCACGCAATGTATAGCGGCCATCTTTGCTTAATTTATAATTAACTGAGACGTTACCGGCTATATCGGTGGTTTTTTGTCCTGGTTGATTTTGCCCTTCGAGGTTGAAATTATTGCCTACGCTAACCGTCAACCGGTCGTTAAGGAACCGCTTGGATAAACCCACATTGAGGTCGGTACGGTTTTGAGCTGTACCAGAAGAGTAATCCTCCCCTGATGTGAGCCCGAAATTCAAATCGACTCCTGCAATCAGATTACCGGCCAAACGGTTAAGCTGATCGGATAGCAGTCCGCTTACACTATTCCTCACCACGCCCTCAACTGTTGTGCCGCCACCCTGGCTTTGCAGTGGATTATCGCCGATGAAATGACCCAGCACCAGCACGCCGAGCACCTGTTTATTCAACTCATTTGGGTCTTGCCTCACCTGCGCCAGCCTGGAATCGACCAAAGTAACTACATCGGGAGAAACACTGTAAGTGCTATCGGGTAATACAATATCAAAGGTGATAGCCGGCTTAAGTAAATCATTTTTAAGGCTCAGGTTTACATTGAAGGGCAGCTTTTGCTTGTATTGCGTTTGATTTTCAGTACCGGCCAGCTGGTTGCTCACCAGGTCGATAGGGGGCACATTAGCCACATAGATCGCTGTCAGGTCAATGTTGGCACTGGTAGGATCGCCGGTCCAGGTTATTGTACTACCTTTTTTAAAGTTGAATTTACGGTTTACCGAAGCATACGAGAGATTGTATGAACCCTGCTCTACTGTGTAAGTTCCTGTAAGGTTGATTTTTCCGCTTGGATCAATACCTCCATTCAGCTGCGCCTCTCCCTTCAAATGTACTACGTCGCCATTACTTTGATCGATTACAATAGTAAAATTAGCATTCTTGTTTACCTTGATTGTTGCGGTTACGTCCAGCCCGTTCAGGTCGCTTTTTCTGAGCGAATCCAGTTGCTTTGCTAAAAGAATTGAATCTGTTTTTGGGGCGTTGGGGTCAATAAATTCAACCACGCCTTTCCTGTCCTCAACACCGGGGTCGCTGTTTGGCAGTACGATAGTTAGGTCGGTTTTGTCATTTACAGTAAGGTTTGCATCTACAACCGGGGTATTTATGTCGCCGCGAATCTTAATATTACTATTGAGGTATAATTTACCATAATAAAGTTTATTGTCGGCTTGTGTGGAATTGATCACCCTGAAATTATCGGTATTAATATCAACCCCAAAGTCAAAGTCAGTAAAGTTTTTGGTATAAACTGTCCCGGTTACTACTGCCTTATTGCCCGTTGAATCGACCAGGGTAAAATCATTGAAACGTATGCCGTCATTATTAAAGGTGATACTTTCCTTAGGCATGGTAAAGTAGGAGTTAAGCGTGGCCACATTGAAACCCACCTTATTAAAGTTAACGTCACCCCTTATGACTGGCGCAGTAGTTGTCCCCGTAATTTTCAGCTGTCCCGCAATGGCTCCGCTGGCATTCCTTATGCTTCCAAAACTGAAGCCTTCAATGCTTTTAACGTTCAGGTTAACAATATCCAGGTTAAGATCAAAGCTGTTTTGAGGACTGGTATAATACAAACCATCCATATTAACCTGGTTACCTTTTCCCGTTATGCTCACATTAGCCGCATAGGCATTTGCGGTTTGGTTATTTACTTTAAGCGCTATGTTACCAACGGTATCCCCTTTAAAGCTAAAATCATTAATATTTAAGGCAGAAGTAAATTGCAGGGCTTTTTGAAAGTTACTGATGTGCACATTACCGTTAATAACACCGCCAATTTGCAAAGAATCCTGCTCTGCGGCCCTGGTCAGTGTTTCGATATGGAAATTTCTGAAGTCGACCGTAATAGGTGCATTCATCTGTCGGGACGTGCTGTTAATACTTAATACCTGGTTATTGTTGGTAATGGTAAAATCCCTTGCCAATATCCCCCTGCTGCCAAATTGCAGCGCATTATTGGCATTAACTACCCAGGGCATATAATCGAGTATCAACCCGTTTTGCAAAAAGCTAAACTGGTATTCATTTGGTAAAATACTAAACACTCCCGCGATCCGGTACCGTTCTTTTTTCTTCGAATCGCGTACTTGCAAATTGATATTGAGCTTATCGTCCTGGACATTGCCCGTGATGCTGGTATAAAGCAAATTAAGAGAGGAGGATGCTTTTATTTGGTCAGCAATTAAACTATAGTCCATTTCATCCTTATTCGTATTAATAGCCAGTTTTACATTATTTATCACGTTGGTACCATAAACTAACTTCGGCATTGAACCGTTAACTACCAGGTCACCTGTTTGACTGTTAAACCAGCCACTGATCACCACCGGGTCAAGCTGTTTCAGACCGGGTATAAACTGGGTTACCAGCGGCGTTTTTATAAATCGGGCATCAAACACAAATTGCTGACCAAATAAAAGCATCCTCCTCTCTTAATTTGCTTTATACCAGCATCACG
>JANYAB010000430.1 GCA_025355225.1 Bacteroidota bacterium | reverse complement strand
AAAGTATTGGCTTAATTTCAAACTCTAACTTCATTTCCAATTCCGCAGAATTTTTCACTAAAAAGTAGCTGTGCCCCAATTGAACATCCTTAGCTTTAAAATCTGATTGCAGATAAATTGGCTTTTCTGCTGATTTTTCTTCATTAAACAATTTTGAAACTTCCGCATATAGAGCTTTAGCTTTTGCGTTCAATACAGCATCAGTTACCACTTCATCAATTGCTGTATCTATTGGCAGAATATCTATAAAAGCAAATCTTCTTTTTATTGCATAGTCGATATGTCCAACACTTCTATCTGCCGTATTCATAGTCCCAATAATATAAAGATTATTTGGAAGCCTTAAAGTTCTATCACCTGCTTCTCCAATTACATCTTGTTTCAATGAATACATGCTTTCTACTACATTCTCTTTATGCTTATCGGGATTATATCGGTATTCCAGTGCATAGATTAGTTCTCCTAAAACCGAGGGCAGGTTTGCTCTATTTATCTCATCAATAATTAACACATAGTCGATTGCCTGATTATCTAACGCTTTTTGAGCAAATTCAGCTAGTGTTTTATTTTCAACCTTGTATTCCACTTGTCCTTTACTGTTTGTTTCTGCTGTTATCCCCCGAACAAAATCTTCATAGGTATATGACGGATGAAATTGGATTAGCTTTTTCTCTCCTAATGTATCAAGTACTGCAACCTCATCAAGGGTCACCTCATCATTCTTTATATTAAACTTATCATATAGATGGCGCATAAAATCGAAGTTTGTAATACCGCTTGAATACTTTCCCTTCATCTCAAAAAACTTCTGATTTATCTGTCTATTTAATTTTATGTCATCTAAACCAGTCGTATTAATTGTTAAGATTTTTGCAATCAGTTTCAAATGATTTTGACTGAATACTGGGAAGTAATTATCAGGGAAATAAGAGCTTAATATTTTAAGCACAAAACTCTGACGAAATATTCCGACAGCAGATTCATAGTCTTGGTTAATTAAAAGTTTATTTAATGCATTCTTAATATCATCCAATTTTTGTTGCGGCGATTTATCCGTATCCGTACTAACATAATTATTCTGTTCTTGACTATAAAATACTCCATAAACAGTAGAACCACCTGGACCAGGAGAAAATCTACCTAAAGAGCCTAACTTCTTTTCTAACCAATAACAAAAGCTTTCCTGAGAACCTTTGCCGAAAGAATATGAATCTAAAGTAAGACTAGCAATACTTGCAATCGAAAATGCAGTCTGAAACTCATTTAATAAAGAAAGCCTTTGAGCATTTCTCTCTGTTAAGTCTTTAGTTGATTTGAAGGTTTTGATGTACCAGTCAACATATTCAAGCGGAGTTAGCGCGACCTGGGCTTTTATAATTTCGTCAGCCATTAACTGAGCTAGTCTTGTTTTGCCAGTTCCCGGAGGACCTTGTAAAATGATTTGTTTTTTATATTTGAGAATATCTATTTTATGTTGCATTTGCCTAATCTTTTTTTGATTAATGTATTCGTCTTTTATTTTATCCCAAACTTCATCACAAATATCTATTGCGCCGTCGCCTGAGTATTCAATGATCGTATCCCTGTTGGTATTTGCTTTTGCTTCAAATGACGGATTAAAATATTTTATTAGTTCCACTTTTCTCCTATGATAAAACCAGTCCGCTTGTTTATCTCCTCCTTCATCATCAAATGGATCGGATGTAATTTCAACAACACCAAAAACCCTGTTGTACCCTTCGATAACAACAATAAAATCACCTTTTTTCATCTTACGCCAACGGCTACTAAATTTTTCTATTTCGCCTTCTTCTTTGGTGTAGCCAATAAGATTTTTACAACCCTCTTTAATAAATAGATTTTCAAAAAACATTTTGGTATTACCTGAACCACCAGGTGTAATCTTCATTATCCACATAGCTGGATTGTATATGCTCATTTTATCTAATTATTTTTTTACAAAACGATAGGTTCTCCTTGACGTGGCCGACAGTTTGTTGGGAGTGAAGTTAGGGAATATCTCGGTGACTATTTCGGGGTATTTGATTGGTATGTCGCAAAGCTAAAGTAGATTAGAACTTGTGTAGGGTTTCAGTCCTAAAGTAAAGCTACATTTAACATTTCGGCTGGCTATTTGGAGTCAAAACACTATTTAGATTCTAAGTTCATCCTTCATGCCTTCCATTGAATTTCATAGTAGAATTTATAAATCAAATTATTTGTAGATTTATCAGCATGAGACCTTTGATTTTTTATCCTCCAAAGGCACACGAAAAAGCCATTACTGAATTTCTTGAAGCTCAAAGTACACAATCTGAGGGAAAACAGGGAGTTTCAGCGCAACGTGTCTCAAAAGTTGTTAAAAAAGTTCAGACAAAAAGCTCAAGAATAAATCGTCAGTGCCCCTAAATATTAAAAAGTATCAAAACTTCTTAAAATTTATAATTAAGTCTATCTTTACGTTCCAACAAATTTAATATTTACTGTTATGCGTTATTTTTTTATTTTAGTGCAGATCGGCTTCATCTGCACACAAACGATTGCGTCAACTATTGATGTGCCAAAGTTTAATGCAGGTGATCTAAGTATTAATTGGGAGGTAGTAGAAAATAACAAACCGGCTAATGGCCAATCTTTAAACGCCATCACAATAACAAATAACGGGAAGGTTACATTACCGGCTTCGGGCTGGAAAATGTATTTCAATTCGGCGCGTTTAATTTTGCAAGCTACACCTACTGGAAACGCCAAAATTGACTTTGTCAATGGTGACTTATTCAGCCTGACGCCAACCAACACTTTCCAGGATTTAAAACCGGGCGCTTCTGTGCGTATTGAATTTGTGGATGAAGAGCCTGTGGTTAATGTTACCGACGGCCCGGAAGGTTTTTACCTGGTTTGGGATGATCAGCCTGAAAAGGGTCATAATTTGGGCAAGTTTACCTATACGCCATTTAAACCAAACTATGCCGGTTTGATCACGTCAGAAATCATCTATAATCAGAATAAAAATATCACAGATATACCAAAATGGAAACTACCAGAAATATTCCCAACACCGATAAGCTCTGTTGCTAATGGAACTGACGCTTATGCCTACTTCCATTTAAGCGAAAAAACGTTACTTGGATTGAAAAGCGATGTTAAATTTGAGAATGAAGCACTCAAATTAAGAGAATACTTAAAATCTATTTTAGGAAAGCATGTCAAGGAGGCAACCCAACACTCAAGTAGTTTGGATTTTATTGACTTGGAATTTAAAGGGGGCTTAAATGCAGAAGGATATGAACTTTTTATTACACATGATGGTATTACTATCAGCGCGTCTACACCTGCGGGAATGTTTTACGGCATCCAATCTCTAAAAACATTAATACCTCCATCTGCGCTTGCCCATCCGCAAAAAGAAATTCTGATCTCTTGTGTTGAAGTGAAAGACGAACCCCGTTTCCCTTATCGTGCCTTTATGCTGGATGTGGGCCGAAATTTTCAGCCCAAACAAGAGGTAATGAGAGTGCTTGACGTAATGGCACTATACAAACTCAATGTGTTCCATCTCCATTTAACCGAAGATGAAGGCTGGCGTTTGGAAATACCCTCACTGCCAGAATTAACAGATGCCGGGGCTAAACGCGGCCATACTTTGGATAGCAAACATTATTTACCGCCCTCACACGGCTCGGGCGGGGATGTCGATAACAAGACAGGAACAGGTTTTTACACCAGGGTTGATTACATCGAAATATTAAAATATGCAAGTAACTTGCACATTACCGTAGTGCCCGAGATTGAATCACCCGGACACGCCCGCGCAGCAATTAAGGCGATGAACACACGTTATGATCGTTTAATGGCTGAAGGTAAAAAGGAGGAAGCCGGGCGTTACCTGCTGGCTGATCCGATTGACAAATCAGACTATAGCTCAAATCAATATTGGAAGGATAACATTATAGACGTGTCGCTGCCGTCGACTTACAACTTCGTTGAGACAGTGATCAATGATATTGTTGGCATGTACAAAGAAGCCGGGGCGCCATTAAATACCATCAATTTTGGTGGTGACGAAGTACCTGCGCATGTGTGGGAAAAATCACACGCCTACTTAACATTAAAAGCCAGTCACCCTGAAATTCAAAGTACAGGCGACCTTTGGTATTATTTCTATGGCAAGGTTAATCAACTGGTAAAGGCAAAAGGGCTTTATCTGTCGGGTTGGGAAGAAATGGCACTGCGCAAAACTTCATTAGACGGCAGTTCAGTATACGTGCCCAATCCTGATTTTATGCCAGAGCATTTGCAAACGGAAGTATGGAACAATACTTTGGGCGATGGTAACGAGGACCTGGCCTACAAGCTGGCCAATGCAGGTTACAAAGTGGTACTCACCTGCGTAACCCATTTGTATTTTGATATGGCTCATTACAAATCGTTTGACGAACCGGGGTATTACTGGGGAGCGTTTTCGGATATCGATAAACCTTTCTCTTTTATTCCTTACGATTATTTTAAAAACTCTAAAGTCGATAAGAATGGGCTCCCGCTTAACCGCAATATTTTTATCGGCAAGCAGCGCCTTACCGATTACGGAAAAAGCAATATTATAGGCATCCAGAGCGCTGTATGGGGCGAAAATATAAAAAGCACCCAACGCCTTGAATACATGCTGCTGCCACGGTTGCTGGGCTTTGCCGAGCGCGCCTGGGCCAAAGATCCGGATTGGGCTACAGAAAAAGATACCACAAAAAGTGCAGTATTATATAATCAGGCCTGGGTAACCTTTTTGAATGTCTTAGGAAAAAGAGAGTTGCCACGACTCGATTATTTGGATGGTGGCTTTGGCTATCGCATCCCAAAACCGGGGGTAATTTTGCAGGACGGCAAGTATGTAGCTAATGAGCAGTTTCCCGGATTAACTATCCGTTATACCACGAATGGTAAAGACCCGGATGCAAAAAGCACTATTTATAACGATGCTGTTACAAGTAATAATTCTATTATAAAATTCAGGGCCTTCAACAACAATGGCAGAGGGAGCAACGTTACTGAAATAGTTAAACAATAACCAGAAGCAATAAAAGCACCTGAACCTTCAAGTGCTTTTATTGCTCATCCAATTTAAAGCGTCACATTCAGGCCAACGTAGTAGTTGCGTGGTGCAGAAGCGTTATAGTAGCGGTTACCTACCGCGTTTAGGTCATCGCCCAAACTATATTTTTCATTCAATAAATTATCAACGCCAACATATATCGCAAAACGGTTTTTATTTCTAAAAACATACTCCCACCCGGCTTTAGCCTGCAATAGATTGTAATGATCGGCATAGGTGGTATTACCATCATTAAGAGGGATACGGGCAGTATAGTTATGCTCAGCAAAAACATATAAATTTTCGGGCAGCCTAACCTGCACACTGGTAACAAATACTTGGCCCGGTACACCTGTTAATTGATTGCCCGAATAATTTGTAGTAGCATTATGATAATCGGTAAATGTGAATTTATTTAGTGTTACCGATTCATTGATCTGTACCCCCCTTATAAAATTCACTTTGTTTTTACGGACGATCCAGTCGGAAAAATACAGTTCAAACCCTGGCTGACTGGTACCCCCGGCATTGACATAATACTCGGTTTCATCTGGATTAAAGCGACCTACAATAGCATTGTTCAGGCGATAATAAAAAACGGAAGCATCCAAAAACATACTTTCATCGCTATTGCGTAATCTGAAACCTGTTTCATAGTTCCAGCCATCCTCAGCCTGTAAGTTAGGATTGATCATATGGTCAGTTGGCCGTATTTCGGCCGTTGTTGGCGTAGAGTAACCCCTGCTTACAGACGCCCTCCAGATAAAATCATCGGCGAACTGATAGGATACCGCCAGCCGCGGCATTAGCTGAGGCGTGAAATTACGATCGGTAAACGAAGCTTCATTGTTTGGAAACACATTTCTGAATTTATAATCATAAAAATTCAGACTTAGTGCAGCCTCCACGTGAAGACGTTTATTGATATCAGCGAGGTAACGGGCAAAAATAAAATGTTGGTTGGTATTTATCTTATCTAATGTTTGGGCAGTATCTCTCACGCCTGCTACATTGCCATAATTGTTAATATCCGAATTGGTTTGCTGCCATTCCAGCCCTAAGTTCATTTTCCAGTTAATAACCTTCTCAGGTTTCCCACTTAATTCAAAATAAGTCCTAAGCCCGTACGTTCTTTCATAACGATTCTCGTAATCAGTAATAAACGGATTTGTAAAATCAACATAAGAACCAAAAACAGAGAATACATTTCTTATCCTGTCGCTTATATGGATTTCATTTACCAATCCTCCCAAAAGCACTTTTTGTCCAATGCCAATGTTCTCCTGGATCGCCCCTGGTAATGTCTTTGTAGGCAATCTTGCTAAATGTGGATCGGTTTGGTATTGGCTCAATGTTAAGCCACCAGGTGTTTGGTAGTCCAGATCGGAATAAAAACCTAAAAACTTCAACTGGTCTTTTCCTGAATAGTTCCACTTATCTGTCGCCTGTACAAAGTTGCGCTGCATATTGCTATGCTGACGATAACCTCCATAAGTTTGATAAGCCTGGTTAATATTCAATTGGTTGTTATCCGAACGGTTTTGCAATGCGGTATTTTCATGAAAGAGGCCATAAGACCCGATATTCAATCCTGCCGAAACATAACTGCTATCATTATATCGGTTAACGGGACTGATCAACACCACTCCACCTGAATTTGCCCCGAATAAACTTCCATCAGGACCTTTCAATATTTCAATGCCTTGCACGCTGTTTACATCAATAGCGTTTAGATAAGTGTTACCCCCCGCGTCAGTTAGCGGTATCTCGTCATAATAGACCTTTACATCGCGGACCCCGAACGGTGATCTTAGCAGACTGCCTCGTATTGATAAACGGTAACTTCCGGGTGAACGCTCTTCCATACGCACGCCCGGCACTGTATTAAATGCAGATACCAGGGAATTTTCAGGCTGTAATTTTAATTGTGCCGGGCTTAATAAACTTACCGAAGCCGGGACACTTAAAACAGGCAACTCAGTAAGATACCCTAAAACTGTTGCCCCGGTTAAATGCTTTGTGCTGTCATTTTTTAAGCTGTCAGGATTCTTTTGTGCAGCGCAAATAATATGACCAGTAAAAACAATAAGCAGTAATAAGTATATTTTCCTCATAGGCGTTAACTATATAATAACAAAAATAATCCTTTTACTCCGGATAAAATTAATTCAGCCGGCAAAGAATTTGATACACAGATAATAAGCATCAATTTAAATACTATTTTTGAGGAAACAGGCGTTCTTTACTGTTCCTGATCGAATGATGCGGCTATTTACTACAAAACTTTTTGCACTTACAATAATCCTAATATTTACCCTAAAAGCTAAAGCGCAGACTTGTACCGGCAGTTTAGGTGATCCCGTTATTAACCAGAATTTTGGAGCTGGTGGCAATCCTGGCCCTGCATTAGGGGGCAATTTTACAAATTATAATTATGTAAGAACCCAATGCCCAAATGATGGCATGTATACTATTACCCACAGCACAGATACCTGTTTTGGGAGCTCATGGTATAATTTGACCCAGGATCATACTGGAGACCCAAATGGGTATATGATGTTAGTTAATGCATCATACGCGCCTGGCATTTTTTATGTTCAAAATGCGTCTGCAGGACAATTATGTCCCAATACCACTTATGAATTTGCCGCATGGATATTAAATGTTATCCGACCATCCGCATGCGGGGGGGCATCTATACAACCTAATATTACCTTTTCAATCGAAACAGCTAATGGCACCATATTAAAAACATACAATACCGGCGATATACCTCCCAGCGATAGCCCGACATGGAAACAATATGGCACTTTTTTTACAACGCCGGCAAATCCGGTTGACGTTGTTGTTAAAATGGTTAATAATGCACGCGGAGGATGTGGAAATGACCTTGCCTTAGACGATATAACCTTCAGGGCGTGCGGACCAATAATTCAAGCTGGATTCGGATCAATATCAGGTGCAGACATGCAAGACCTATGCCAGGGAGGCAGTGCCGATTATACTTTACAGGCAAATGTAGTGGGAGGTAATAATTCTGCCTATCAATGGCAGATCAATAATAACGGGGCAGGATGGGTAGATATTGCTGGTGAAACTACCCAAACACTTAACCTCAGTTTTAACAATGCCACCCCGGCGGTACATCAGTACCGGCTTGGTGTATCAAACGGTTCTAATATCTCTTCCATTAATTGCAGAGTTTATTCGCCACCTCTTACCCTTAAAGTAAACCCTTTGCCGATTGTCCCGACTTTCCACGTACAAACATTTTGCGCAGGAAATACAATGCAGTTAACGGCTTCCGGTGGTGCAACTTACATATGGTCGGGTCCGAACCTTCCGCCAACCACCCAAAACCCATTGATCATTAATAATGTTAGTCTGGCAAATGCAGGTACATATACCGTACAGGTAATATCAAACAAAGGCTGCCCGGCAGCGCCTGTCCAGGCAGTGGTAAAAATAGTGCCAAAAGTGGTTCCAGCCATAAGTGCTGATCCTGCGCCCGTTTGCGCAGGGGTGTCTGTCTCTCTAACGGCTTCGGGTGGATTATATTATAAATGGATACCATCTATCGGGCTTGATCATGATGATATCCCCAATCCCATTGCTACCCCTTTGCAAACCATCGCTTACTCGGTAAGGATAAGTAATGACGGTTGCACCGATAGTACAAAATCGGTCACCGTTGCAGTATACCAAAACCCAGTTGCAAACGCCGGAAGCGCCAAAAAAATATTTGACGGACAATCTGTGACCCTTAACGGGACGATGCAGGGCGATCAAATTATCAGCGCTTATTGGACGCCGTCAACCGGTCTTGATGATCCAATGTCGCTTACACCTGTTGCTACCCCTGTACAAAATACTACCTATACTTTAAATGTAATATCTATGCATTGTGGAACAAGCACAAGTAGTGTGTTTGTAAGAGTTCTCGAAAAAATTATCATACCCAATACATTTACGCCAAACGGCGATGGAATAAATGATTACTGGAATATTAAAAAGCTGATTACCTATCCTGAGTGCTCGCTTATGATCTACAGCCGCGATGGCCAGCAAGTATACAAAAGTGCAGGTTATGCAAAACCCTGGGATGGCACCAATAATGGCTCGAACGTACCCGCAGGTAC
>JANYAB010000406.1 GCA_025355225.1 Bacteroidota bacterium | reverse complement strand
TAAAGATATTATTTATTTTCTAACGGTAAAAAATCCGGGATAAATCAATTTGTCCCTGTCAACTTGTTGGTTGCTTCGATTGTTTGAACGCGGGAGGATTTGGCTAAAGCCCTGCTTTGATAGCTTTTTTACCCGTCGGCTAAAGCCTGACGGCAATGAATGCAGCGTTCGTATAAATTCATTGCCGTCCCTTTCAAGGGACGGATAAGTAAGTGACGGACTAAGGGCTTTAGCCAAAATTTGCCGATTAGCGACAATTGAATAGCACCCAAAAACCGGTTATCCTTGAAGATAATATGAGTATCTACAGCCGTTCCCCATGCTGGCTGATGTCCAATCCTATCACTTCATCTTCTTTTGAAACACGAAGCGGTGAGATCATATCAGTTATCTTTAGCAGCAGTAAGGAACCAAAAAAAGAATAAATGGATACTGCCACCAATGCGATACATTGAACAAGGAATAAATGTGTTTGTCCAAAAAACAAACCATTACCGGTGGTATTTCCTGCGTTTACATTCTGGTTGGCAAATACGCCCGTCAGCAGCATCCCTACCATACCACCAACTCCATGACAAGGAAATACGTCCAATGTATCATCGATTGAGGTACGGGTGCGCCACTCTACCACCAAATTGCTTACTACTGCCGAAATAATACCAATAGCCAGCGAATGCGGCACCGATACGTAACCGGCAGCCGGGGTGATGGCAACCAAACCAACTACCGCGCCAATACAGGTACCCATTGCCGATGGTTTGCGGCCCTTTAGCATATCAAAAAATATCCAGGTTAGCCCAGCAGCTGCGGATGCGGTGGTACTTGTGGCGAGCGCCGTTACTGCCAAATGATTTGCACCAAAGGCCGAACCTGCGTTAAAGCCAAACCAGCCGAACCACAGTAAACCCGTACCGATCATTACATAAGTTATGCGCGCGGGAGCATGGTTAGCTTCGTTGCGGCGTTTTAAATATAAGGCTGATGCGAGAGCCGCCCATCCGGCAGACATGTGAACGACTGTTCCGCCTGCAAAATCGAGTACACCCAATTTTGACAATATTCCATCCGGGTGCCAGGTGCAATGTGCTAAAGGCGAAAAAATGAAGATTGAAAACAAGCAAAGGAATATAATATAACTGTTAAATCGGATACGCTCGGCAAAAGCGCCGGTAATTAAAGCCGGGGTAATTATCGCAAACTTTAACTGGTACATGGCAAAAAGCAATAAGGGTATTGTTGGCGCCAGTTTCCAGGTTGAATTACCAAGCATTCCTTTCATCATAAAATAAGTGGAAGGGTTGCCGATCAGCCCGTGTACGCTATCTCCAAAAGCAAGGCTAAACCCAAATATCCCCCACATCACAGTAATGATCACCATACAAACAATACTTTGAAGCATGGTGGAGATCACATTTTTTTTATTCACCATACCGCCGTAGAAAAAGGCAAGTCCGGGCGTCATGATCAAAACTAAGGCAGTTGACATCAGCATCCAGGCGATATCACCCGTATTAAATTTCGGATTAACAGAACTGTTGTGAAATTCGACGGAGGGAAAAACAAAAGTCAGGATCAAAATACCTACAATGAGGGCAAAGGGAAAATAACGTTTCATAATTTTAGAAAAACCGGTTTATAATTGCGGGCCGCAAATTAACAATTTTCCCAAAAAATTACATTATATATTTAAATTATTTAATAAAATGTGGTTTTTATTAACAATTATAAATATTTAGCTAATAAATCCGGGAAAACTCCAAAATAAACTAATAATAATGCAATTAATGCAGAAACGATAAGCAACCAGGGTGCTGATGAAGGATAATCAACCACTTTTTCGGGTTTACGCAAAAATAAATTAAGGGGGATCTTAATATAATAGAATAAGGATACCACTGTTGTTAAAGCTCCGGTTATCATAAGCAACAGCAGCCATATATAGTGATTCTGCTGATAAACAGAATATACTGACGAAAACACCAGCAATTTCCCATTAAATCCTGCAGTAACCGGCAAACCGGTTAGGGATATTAAAATGATCACAAAACATACGCCTGCAACGGGATATTTAAGGCCGAGGCCCTTATAGGAATTCACATCTTCCGCCTTTAGCGTATTTGCAAAATAACTTGCCAGCATAAAAGCGCCAATGTTGGCTAAGGCATAAGCAGCAAGGTAAAAAGTCAGGGCTGATTTGCCTTGTGTACTAAAAGTAACCAGGGCCATTAAAACAAACCCGGTGTGACCTATGGAGGAATAAGCCAACATCCTTTTGATATTATTCTGAAGGGTAGCGGCAAAGTTGCCGACTATCATCGTAACAATACCGATCACTGAAAAGAATAAGCGAAAGTCGAACGTTGTCCACTTGGGAAAATAGATAAAGGGGGTTAAAAAATTGATAAGCAGCGCGAACGCAGCGATCTTAGGAACTGTAGAAAGGAAAGCAGTAACCGGTGTTGGCGCTCCCTGGTAAATGTCGGGCACCCAGAAATGCATAGGGACAAACGATAATTTAAAACCAATACCCACAAAAAACAACACCAGTGCAAAGGAAACCGCTATAGGGTTGACCTGCAACAGGCCCGGTAGCAAATTGCCGGTAAACAAATTTAATGTTCCCCCGAAGCCATATAGCAGGGATATACCATAAAGCATAATGGCAGAAGATGCTGCGCCGAAAAGCACATACTTTAAGCCGGCCTCGCTGCTCCAACCATTTTCTGAACGGTAAGCCACCATTAGGTAAGAGGCAATGGAAACCATTTCGATAGATAGATAAATGGATAATAGGTTGACCGACATTGCCATTAAATGCAAGCCAAATATGGCGGCTATGGAGATAGAATAGAGGTCGGATATTCCTTTGCGGTGCGATCTCAGATCGTCATCCCATTCAAAATACAATAAAAGAATTACCGATAGCGCATCAATAAGCAGCTTAAATAATAAAGATGTTTGGTGGAGCAGCAGCATTTCGCTAAAAAGGAAATGCGGACCGGTAAGGATAAGCTGGAATTGCTCCAGGTCCTTAACAATCACGAACACCATCCCCGCACAAGCCAATATCCTGCACAACCATGCCGAGTCTTTGCCAAACAAAAGATCTGTTACCAACACCAGGATAAATAATACCGACAAGTAGATTTCGGGCATAAAAAATGGGATACTCTGCAAAACTTGGTCTAATTGGCCGGGTAAAAATGGTAACAGATCGTTCATTATTTGCTATTGTATTATAACCGATTGGTTTTTGGGATATTTCACCTGGTATTTTAATTCTAATTTCTTGTCGTCCTGCACTTTTAAGGCGAAACTCCATATCACTTTTCCGGTCAGCTTATCCAATTGTCCGCCTGACAGCTCCTGCGTCTCTACTTCGATGGACGAGTTTTGCGAAACCGGAACCTGGTCTTCCACCAATAAATTGACGGGTTGATTTTTACGATTTTTTATTTCTATCTGCCAGTCGCGTGTGTCTTTTTTGTTTGAGCCGAGGCTTTGTCTCTCCGTCAGGTCTTTTAAGGATTTGCGGGTTACCACGATATTTTTATCAGCGCCCAGGGAAAGATTTAAAGTATCGGTAGTCGCGTTGGTGTTGATCAATGATTTACCAATAAAAGTACCTTCGAAGAACAGGTTAGCTTCTCCCGACAGGAAATTATATTTATTCCAATCTGTAAGCTTTGCGGTTAAAAATACATCCGTACTCAGTTTGGCGGCCACAGCATATTGATAACTGGCGTTCAAATCCAGCTGGTTGATCTCAACAGTATATTGTTTGCCATCGCTGGGCACTGAATACGGATTATCAATATTGAACTCTACGTTGGTTTGATTTTCTGTTTGGGCTACGCCGATTGGAATAGTTGACTGTAGTTTGTCACTTGCTACGCCACGTATCTGAACTCCGGATGCAGTACCAGATAGTCCATAACTTGCAGATTCTGTTGAATATCCAGATACCACAACTTCACTTAACTGACTTACGCTGGGGTTAAGTCTCACTTGTATTAAATTAGAAGTAATTGGCACCTCCTGAGTTACATATCCTATATAAGAAAAAACAAGCGTTTGGGCATTGTTTGGCAACTGAAGCGAAAAATTACCGTTCACATCGGTTACAGTACCAATTGAAGTACCTTTTACTTTAACGGTCGCACCGATAACTGCCAGGCCATCGTCGCTGCCTACCAGTCTGCCATGCGTGTTGGTTATTGCCCCATCCAGCGGCCTGTAATACATGCCGAAGTTAAGGAAGTAAGGATTTAATTCGGGTTTGTTCCCACTAACAGTTGGGTTGCCTGTTGATAAGGTCAGCTTAATATTTTTCCATTCCTCGCCGCTGTGTTGTGATACATTGGCTTTATAAGAGATGCTGATCGGACTGTTTACATCTTTCGCACGGATATCATACGTTGGAAACCAGCTTGCATTATGCACCACATACTTTAAGGTAAATTGCGATTGCAGGTTGGATTTTGAAGACACGGTTACCAATATATTACTTGTCGCCGTGCTGCTGCCTTTCATAATATCGGCTATTTGCCGGTTATATTTCTGTAGTTCAATATCCAGTAATTCAACCTCATCATTAACTGCCTGTTCTTTTTTCTTTAGGTCGACTAATTGCTCTGTCTGGAAATCCAACGCCTGCTTTAATTTAATAATATCCAGGTTGGCGTTTTGACCGGTAATTACCTGGTTCTTTCTCAGCATGTTGGCTTCTTCCTCATAAATAGATAAAAAACTGCTTTTTAATGCAATCTTATCCCTTAAGACTTTTTGCTGTGCTTTCAAATCCTCCACCCGCTTTTGTTTCACCTGTTCATTTAAATAATTCATTTCGTGTTTAACAGACAGTATGGTAAACTCCCCGCTGGAATGTACCTGCATACTTTGCACATCAATGTCGGGAGAAATGTTCCCGAAAACTAATGTTGACGTACCTGCGTTTACATTTACCGTTGCCGTGCGTGTTACCTGTGCCCCGTTTAAAAACACAACAACTTTTTGAACTTTTGATTCGATTTTTTGATCTTCTGCTTTTGCTGCTATCGTTATAAAAAAAATAGTTACAGCCATTAATAGTTTTCTGAACATGGTTTTTGGGTTAAGTGTATGATCTGATTTTGTACTGCTATCGTTAGCATTTTAAATCAAGATGCACTGCTTACCTTTTTTCCATAAAACCTTTACAAAAAATAAAATTTACCTAATTGTTATAAAATGCATTAATGATAATACCGAATCATTGATCTTATCGAACACTAACGACGGCATCACTCCTAAAACCAGGGTCAATAAGGCCAGCGGCAATAGCGTGATCGTTTCCCTGGTATTCAGGTCTACCATGGCTGTTCTCCATACGTCCCCGCCTTTTAATGATAATGACCCAAAAAACATGCGTTGCAGGGTCCATAAAAAATAGGCCGCGCTTAATAAAATACCGACCGAACCGCAAATGGCCATCCAGTAGGGTAAAGCGCCGCTTGCCGATGGCGATTCAAACGCACCGACCAATGAGAAAGCCTCGCCTATAAAGGCGGAAAAACCCGGCAAGCCCAGTGATGCAAAAAATGCGATCATAACAAAGGTGGTATATCGTGGCATCACTGTTGCCAAACCCCTGAAATTATAGATATCCCTGTCGTGCACGCGGTTATAAACCACCCCTGCCAAAAAGAACAACATAGTCGCTAAAAAACCATGACTTACCATTTGCATCACAGCACCGCTAATCCCTTCGGCGGTTTGCGAGGCGATGCCTAACAAAACAAAACCCATATGTGATATGGAGGAGTAGGCGATCATTCGCTTCAGGTCACGCTGCGCCAAAGCGTTCAATGCGCCGTAGATGATGGAGATTACCCCTAATAGTCCGAGCCAAAAGGCACCAGATGAGGCTACCTCAGGGAAAATACCGAGGCAGATACGGATAATTCCATATCCCCCAACTTTTAGTAATATACCCGCCAATATGATCGACACGGGTGTTGGCGCTTCCACATGCGCATCGGGCAGCCAGGTATGCAGGGGTACTACCGGCACTTTAATGGCGAAGGCAATAAACAGTACCACAAAGCCCACCGTTCGTGCCGGCATGCCCAAAATCGTTTTATGCCCAAGCACGGCGAATACCGAGTTCGCGTCGTAGTTGGCCGGGTTCATCATTTGTATTATATTGAAAGTGTGGTTGCCGGTGGCTGGGTCTTTTACCGATAAATAAAGACCGATCATCACCAGCAGCATAAATACAGAGCCAAACAAAGTGTAGAGGAAGAACTTTATCGCGGCATATTCCCTGCGTGCGCCACCCCACATACCGATTAAAAAGTATAATGGGAGCAACATTAATTCATAGAAAATATAGAACAGGAAAAAATCCAACGAGCAGAAAACACCTAATAATGCTGTATTTAATAGCAGGAATAACGTAAAAAATCCTTTCAGGTTACTCTTAATTTCCCACGATGCCAACGCGGCAATAACCATAATAACAGAGGTCATCAGCAACAGCGTGATGGATATGCCATCGATCCCAACAAAATAATCGATCTGCATTTTGCCCATGCTGCCCAGGTTAAGGTTGATCCAGGGCAGTTTTTGCATAAACTGAAATTGGCTCTCGTTATTGATGCCGCCGTATCCGGCACCGGTCTTGAAATGCACGTACATCCAAATACTAATTCCCAACTGTACCAGTGTAGCCAGCAGCGTAATATATTTAAAACTTGCCCGCCAGGCAGATGGCAGCAGCAGAATAAGCAGGCCAAACAGCAGGGGTATAAAGATTAGTATGGATAATATATTCATATTGTTTGAACTATGATTTTTAGGATTAGAGGATGCAATGATTACTATTTATTTCAACGTTCATAACTCTAAAACTTAAAATCATATCTAAAAAAGTGATTTTAAAATAAATATCGCCAGTATAATTGCCAGCATACTAAACAAATAATATTGAATTCGCCCGCTTTGAAAATTACGTGCAAAATTACCAATACCGGTTACTATAGCTGCTAATAAATTTAATAGGCCGTCGATGATGTAACGGTCTGTCCATTCTGCAACTTTTGAAAACCCTGCGGTAATATTTTGGAGCAAATGTATAAAACCGTCGAGGATATTGCGATCAAACCATTGTGCGGCTTTGCTCAGGGCCATTACAGGCGCAATGATAAAGCGTTCATAAAATTGATCGACATACCATTCGTTGTACGAAAGCTTGAACAGGTAGCCGGCTTCGGGGAAGGGTAATGCTTTTT
This sequence comes from Bacteroidota bacterium, assembly GCA_025355225.1. Lineage (GTDB taxonomy): Bacteria > Bacteroidota > Bacteroidia > Sphingobacteriales > Sphingobacteriaceae > Mucilaginibacter. The sequence continues at coordinate 924 of JANYAB010000406.1, read as the reverse complement.
GTTTTACATAAACTGCATATGCCCAATAGATGATGAGTATGCTCAGGATATTTACGCCCAACGGGGTTATTGTATGATAGATATTCACTCTATCAAGTGCAGTTATAGTGGAAAAACCACCAAACAGCCAGGCATGCTCATATAAAACCGGGTTGAGTGAGAACAAGGGAAAAAAGCAACATATCGCCAAAAGCATAAGCGGAACCCGGTATTGCCAGCCGCCATCACTAATGTGTAATTTAATTGCAGGGTTAACTTTCAGGAGTTTAAACTCGCCAAAAAACACTTTGACAATCAATCTTGCCACATAGAAAGCAGTAAGCCAGGTGGTAATAACTGCACCTATCGGTATCAGTTTGTATAACCAGTTTTTGCCCTCGGCCCATTCAAAAGCTTGTATTAAAATACCGTCCTTTGATAGATAGCCCGAAGTAAGGGGTATGCCAACCAATGCCAGACCACCAATTAAACAGGCAATAAAAGTAAGCGGCATTTTTTTTCGCAAGCCACCCATGTACAGGATATTTTGCGGATCGATGTCTAACTGGTACTCGTCTTTGATATGCTGTACTTCGTGGATAATGATGCCGGCTGCTAAAAACAACAGGCATTTAAAAAAGGCATGGGTTACCAGGTGAAACAATGACGATGCATAGGCGCCTATGCCCATCGCCATAATCATAAAGCCTAATTGCGATATGGTGGAGTAGGCTAAAATACGCTTCAAATCGTTTTGAGTGAGGGCGATGGTGGCCGCCATAAAAGCCGTAAAGCAGCCTATTACGGCCAAAACTGTTAATTCCTGCGGATTGAATACGGGGTAAACCCTGCCTAATAAAAACACACCCGCCGCCACCATGGTTGCCGCATGGATGAGAGCGGAAACGGAGGTAGGGCCTTCCATTGCATCGGGCAGCCAGGTAT
>JANYAB010000393.1 GCA_025355225.1 Bacteroidota bacterium | reverse complement strand
GCATCAGCTATCCATTCCTGGGGTTCTGTATTAAATGACGCCAGGTTTCCGCCATTCAGTGTAAAGCTTATAGTTTGCGACTGTTTGGGCAGCAGGTTTTTGGTTTTTGCGAAGCCTTTTAACTCTTCCTCTGGTTTTGTTACCCGGCCATTCGGAGCGGTTACATATAGCTCGACAACTTCCTTACCGGCTACATCACCCGTGTTGGTAATGGTTACTGTAGCGGTTATACTGCCATGAAAACTCGGCTGGCTTAATTTCAATCCGCTGAATTTAAATTTGGTGTAGGATAAGCCGTAGCCAAAATCATAAGCAGTTTTTACTTTAAAGGTATTGTAATAACGGTACCCTACATAAATACCATCCTCGTAAGTAACTTCGGATGGCTTTCCTGCCCTGGGATTTGCAGGAGCCTTATCGGTTGTTGGCAACTCTTTGCCGGGGAAATTTTTCGCGGAAGGTACATCAGCATAGTCAACAGGAAACGTAGTTGCCAGCTTGCCCGACGGATTTACCTCGCCTTTTAGAACATCAGCAATGGCATTGCCTGCTTCCAACCCCGGCTGCCATGCTAACAAAATCCCGTCGGCGTGGTCGCGCCAGGTGGCCATTTCAATAACGCCGCCTATATTTAATACCACCACCAGCTTTTTACCCTTTGCATGGAAAGTATCCGAAATATTTTTGATCAATGATTGCTCATCGGCCGACAAATTAAAATCGTCTTCCAGCTTTCGGTCTCTTCCTTCGCCGGCATTCCGACCTATGGTTAATATGGCAATGTCGCTATTATCCGCCTCTTTGGCAATCAGATCAGTACCTATTTGCATCTGTGGGATAGGAGGGCCCTGCACAAAAAATGAGCGTTGTTTTGGCTGTTTGGATTTAACATCTTTTATATAAGCCATATACGTGTCTTTTAGATTTTCATCAATCGCATAGCCTGCATTGGCTAATCCCTGGGTTAATGATATGGTGTAGGCCTTGTTAACATCGCCGCTGCCGGTGCCGCCGGCAATAAGATCATAAGACGTATTCCCAAATAATGCGATGCGCTTAACACTTTTTAATGGTAATGCATTACCATCATTTTTCAATAAAACCATACCCTGGGCTGCTGCTTCCCGAGATACCTGGGCATGCAGTTTAAGGTCGGGGGCATTTGAATATTTATATTTCCTGAATTCGGGCGATCTTAAAATGATATTTAATATCCGCTCCACATTCAGATCCAATTGTTTCATGCTTATTGAGCCGCTATTAACGCCATCAACAATTGTTTGTGATTGCTTTGGATTTCCGGGCATTATCAGGTCATTGCCTGCGTTCATTTGGGCAACCGGGTCTTTGCCGCCGCCCCAGTCCGTCATAACAAATCCTTTAAATCCCCATTCTTTGCGTAAAATGGTGGTTAGCAGGTCAGCGCGTTCCGAAGTGTAAACCCCATTTAACTTGTTGTAGGACGACATCACTGTCCAGGGTTGTGCGTGCTTTATGGCTATTTCAAAACCTTTCAGGTATATTTCTCTAAGCGCCCGTTCACTAACAATGGTATTTACCGAATTGCGGTTGGTCTCCTGGTTGTTGGCGGCAAAGTGCTTAATAGAAGTACCAACGCCCTGGGATTGTATCCCGTTTATAATAGCCGCAGCCATATAACCGGTTATCATTGGGTCCTCCGAAAAATATTCGAAATTACGACCGCCTAATGGGTTACGGTGTATGTTTACGCCAGGGCCTAACAATATATCGGCGCCGTACTCACGCACCTCATTGCCAAACGCAACACCTACCCTGCGTACCAGGGCAGTATCCCATGAAGAAGCCAGCAGCGTGCCTACGGGGAAAGCAGTCGCATAATAAGTTTTTGAACTGTCATTATTGCGGATGGGCTGGATACGGATACCCGCCGGGCCATCAGAAACAGTAATTGATGGAATACCTAAACGCGCAATACTATGCGTGCGCCCGGCAGCACCCGGAACTTTTTCGGGCAGATTGTTGGCATCATCTGTCTGTGGCAGATTAATTCCGGCTACATCAACAGGTTTGTTTTTGTCTGCCGGAGGCGGGGGAGGGCCGGGTCTCCTGAAACCTAATCCTACAACTAATTTTGCTTTTTCCTCCAGGGTCATGGCAGCAACAACCTGCTTTATAGAATTTTTACCAAGCTGCGGCACCTGTTTTACATCCTGGGCGTAGCTACTTGCCGAAAATAACATCAGCGTGGCAGCAACCAGGTAATTTGATTTAGTAAATAGTGATCTCATAATTATTGATTAAAGAAATTGGTTGTTTTAAAGATACGGATTGCGTATTTCGAAAAGATAATTAATCTGCCAGCATGATAAATTTACCGACGGAAGAAAGAATTTAACCGATAGGGCTGTAGAATTTAACCGATTCGTATAGCCGGACTAAGCTATTTTATTAACTCCACCAACATTACAACATTCAAACCTTACAACGTTTCAACAAATTAGTATTTTTGCATTATGAATACTGATGCTGTTAAGGCGCTGCAAGGCCGCTACTGTAATTCCCTCACGGAATATTCCCGTTTTGTAACCCGCGAGGTTGCCATCGGCGATGTGCCTATGGGCGGCAATAATCCGATCCGTATCCAAAGCATGACCACCACCGATACCATGGATACCATCGGTACCGTTGAGCAATCCATCCGCATGGTTGAGGCTGGTTGCGAGTATGTACGAATCACTGCGCCCAGCATAAAAGAAGCGCAAAATTTAGCTGAAATAAAAAAGCAACTGCGCCAACGCGGGTATACGGTTCCGTTAGTTGCCGATATCCACTTTACCCCAAACGCTGCCGAGATTGCTGCCCGGATTGTTGAAAAAGTGCGTGTGAACCCCGGGAACTACGCCGATAAAAAGAAATTCGATACGATAGATTATACTGATACCGAATACCAGAACGAACTGGATCGCATTTACCAGAAGTTTTCGCCCCTGGTGAAAATATGTAAGGAATACGGCACCGCGATGCGCATTGGTACCAATCATGGTTCCCTGTCCGACAGGATCATGAGCCGATATGGCGACACCCCGCAGGGCATGGTTGAATCGGCCATGGAATTTATGCGCATGTGTGAAATGCTGAATTACTACAATTTGGTGATCTCGATGAAATCAAGCAACCCACAGGTAATGGTACAAGCCTATCGTTTGCTGGTAGAAACGATGGTAGCCGAAGGGATGAATTACCCCCTGCACCTTGGTGTTACCGAAGCGGGAGATGGCGAGGATGGCCGCATCAAGTCAGCCGTAGGCATAGGCACATTATTGGAAGATGGCTTGGGCGACACCGTTCGCGTATCCCTCACCGAAGAACCTGAAGCAGAATCTCCGGTCGCTATTGCTTTGGTGAACAGGTAT
>JANYAB010000317.1 GCA_025355225.1 Bacteroidota bacterium | reverse complement strand
AATGATGGCTGGCCGGATATATTGGTATGCGGTTACGGCAATAGCGCGCCAATAGGTTCATATGCAGGGGCGGAGGCTTTAAACAGGTACCAGGGTGGTAGCGGCAAAGTGATATTATACCACAACCAGCACAACAGTACTTTTAAAGATGTATCAAAAGAGGCAGGATTTAACAGAATTACCTTTGCCATGGGCGCTAATTTTGGCGACATAGACAATGATGGTTTTTTAGATTTTTACCTGGGTACTGGCAATCCTTTGTTTTCCTCTCTTATTCCGGACCGGCTTTATAAAAATGAAGGTGGCCGTCGTTTTACTGATGTTACCGCAAGGGCGCGTGTCGGTAGTTTGCAAAAGGGTCACGGTGTATCTTTTGCGGATTTGGATAATGATGGCAATGAAGATATTTATATCAACCAGGGCGGGGCTTTTTTGGGCGATGCTTACCAGAACTCGTTATTTATTAATCCTGGCCAAAACGACAATCATTGGATAAATGTTTTGTTGGAGGGCACTAAGTCAAACAAGGTAGCCATTGGTACACGGCTTAAAATTGTTTTTACTGATAAAGGTATTCAACGAAGTGTTTATCGGGATGTCAATTCCGGTGGCAGTTTTGGGTCCAGTCCTTTACAACAGCACATAGGCCTGGGCAAAGCAGCCATAGCCGATAGTATTATAATAACATGGCCTGCAAGCCGCCAAGTTCAGCGCTTTACCAATATACCGGCGAATAAGAATATTAAAATTAAAGAAGGAACAAATACTTACAGCTGCTATACCCTTAAAAAGTTCAATTTCGCTAATTTAAATATTAACCAGATGCATTTTATGCCGGGTATGAATAATTGATTTGAGCTAAACAAGCGATTGGTTAGTAGGACTATGTCGTTTGGGTGCAATTCAAATTGCGGCATATTGGCTAATTTTGGCTAAAGCCCCTGGTTCCTTGTTTACCCACCCGCCCCTTAAAAGGGACGGTAATGAATTTACATGCTATGTCTTATTCATTGCCGTCGGGCTTTAGCCGACGGGTAAAAAATATATCGAAACACGGCTTTAGCCAAATTCCCTGAGTCTAATTAATCCAAGCAAACAACCGGGTTAGTAGCGATAATTCGAATTGCGCCATATCGTTTCCATATTAATTAATCACCGATGAGGATTATGGTTGATAAACTTATCAGCCCATTGAATAAAATATTTCATATTAGGAGCGTCCGTATGCCCGCCATCATGCTGTCTCCAGGCCAGTTCGCCATTTAGCAGCCCTGCATTAACCCCGGGCATTTTCTCGGTATGGTAATCATTTGAAACGCCGAAATCTTTTGCGCCTAACAGCTTAAATACCGGGCCTGCCGCAACGGCAGCCATATAACTGCCTTGATGGTCAAGCCATTTCGCATCGCCCTGCTCGGGAACACCGTAACTGATAAATGTTAAACGCGGTGCACACATTGCAATCAATTCATGCGAGTCGACAGGTAGGTCGCCCGCATTTTTACTCCCAAAAGATGCCTTTGCCGCTCCATACTTCATAAAATTGCCTGCCATCCAGTAATATTCGCCTCCCGTAAGACTTTCCACGGCTTCACCCCAATTGCGCCGGTTAAGTTTTGCGCCACCCTCGCCCGATGAACCTACAAGGGCCATGGAAAAGCGCTGTTCAAACGCAAGCGTAACTAAGGCCGCCTTGCCATAGCGCGAAACGCCCTCAATACCAACATGTTTGGAATCAACAGCCGGGAGGGTTTCCAAATAGTCAAGACCCCTTGCTGCGCCCCAGGCCCAGGCCCGCAGGGCCCCCCAGTCATCAGGTTTTCGGGGCTGTCCGTTATTAACTAATCCAATAATGCCCTTAGTTAGCCCGGCCCCGTTATCGGCTTGTATACTTGCTGGGTCGATGAGTACATAACCCCAGCCGTCAGCAATTAGCTGTTGTGTTGAAGGAGGATCACCGGCCGGTCGTGGCCCGCCAAAATTAAAAGCTGGAACTTGTGAAGCGATAGGATTATATGCCGGATATTGCTCGAAAATCCCCTTTAATTCGGGATTGGTTTTTATAAGCAAGGTTTTCATCGCATCATTAATTTTCTCCAGATCTTCGGAGGAAGGCTGGGCGGGGGCAGGGAGGCTGCTGCGCCCAAACATCATAAGCACCGGCACTGGGCCCTTTGCATTGGCCGGGAGTACCAGAGTCATAGCAATATTCACATCGATCAGCGGATATTCAGAATTGTCTACATGCCCCACTAATTGCCTGGCAATAACCGGCGTAAATCCAACCCACTCCTTATCGGTAATTTTAACCGTCCAGGTTACTTTAGGTGTCTTTTTTGGAAGGCGTCCATAAACCTCGCGCTCCATATCCTCCATAATTTCCGGGCGGCGCTGTTTCCACCACATCTCGGCACCGGTCACTTTCTTGCCGTTATTTAACGTCAACACGTCCGGTAATTCGGGGTAAGGATTAGCAAGGGCCTCGTTATAATTGGCGTGATTCGCATCGGCATCATTACCGCTTGGACCGGGCCGAAGCGCTTTGATCCCAAGCTGATCCATCATATTTTGATGGTCCTGTTCAGCAGTGAGATTTACAGGTGGGGGATACTTCCCGGGCGTTACAGTATTCTGAGCTCCGGCATAACCCGATAGCAGGAGTAAGGACAGAAATAGTAGATTTTTCATGGTATGTCTAAAAGATGTGATTTATAATCAGGAAAAGTAAATATCCAAGATTTCTGTCATTTTCGCAATCGATTGCATAATAATGTTACATTTTTTGCACAATGTATTGCCCAAAAAACAGCTGAAGAAAGATGGGGCTCAAACCCGTATCTGCGTAAAATCGAAATGGAGACTATGAATCATCAACCGCTCAAAAACTAAAATAACGCATGAGCTTATTTTAGTTTTATAAATTATCAAAACACCTAAGCGGGAACACATACTATTCCTGGACATTATAAAAGCGGAAAATGCCGGGAAACTAATTCGGCATTGAACATTGGCCTGAAATGAGGTGCGGCTGCGACGATGGCCAATTCGTTATTAACTCCAGCCTCTTTTAATTTCTTATTCAACGAAACAGACTGCCCATGGTCTATGGATTCATCCTTTTCACCATGAACGATCAAAAATGGGGGATCATCCTTATCAATACAGGTACGCGGAGTATAATTATTCGGTATCGGGCTGTCTTTCTTCCTTGCTTATTTTATCAAATATTTTATCCATGCGCTCAACATATTCGCTGGTATCATCCACAAAAAACTCTAATTGGGGTATTATCCTTACCTGGTCTTTTATGCGGGCGCCAAGCTTGTAACGTATCTCTGAAGCGTGCGATTTAATGGTGTTCAGCGCAAGTGCAGTATTGGTGTTATTAAAAAAACTCAAAAATACACGTGCTATTGCCAGGTCTGGCGTAACCCTCACCTTTGTAATAGTAATGAGCGTGTTTGGCAAAAGATTAATCCCCTCACGCTGAAATATAGCTGCAAGGTCCTGTTGTATTACTCCTGCAAATTTTTGCTGACGTTTCGATTCCATGTTCTTTTTAGCTAAAAGGTGAAAGCATAAAGCTAAAAGCTAAATACGGCACCATTGTTTTTATATTATATATTAATAACAGCTTTGGACTTTTTGCTTTGAGCTTTCCGCTTCTTAATAGCAAATTTACAAATCCTCTTTGATTTCGCCGAGTCTTTTAATACTTAAACGTGCACTTATACCCGATGCGATAGCGGCAATGCCCGATACCGTTAAAAATACCAATATAAAATCAGTAAATTTTAAGGCAACCGGATAAGCATCAATGGCTGTCATATTGTCCCCGAATTTTACAAAACCGAACTGCTCCTGTAAAACACAAAATATCAAGCCAACTATCACTCCTGCTATACATCCAATAAAGGATATCATCATCCCTTCAAAAAAGAATATCCCTTGTATCAATTGTTTGTCTGCGCCCAGGCTGGTTAAAATAGCAATGTCCTGTTGCTTATCCATTACCAGCATAGTTAATGATCCGATGATGTTAAATGTGGCTATAATTAATACAAACGTCAGGATCATAAATATAGACCATCTTTCATAGTTTAAAGTTTTATACAGATCCGCATTTTGTTCAAACCTGTTTTTTATGATGAACATACTTCCTATCTTGTCCTCAATATCGCGTTGTACAGCCTTCAAATCTGTGCCCTCTTTGTAATTGAGATCAATAGCCGAAATATTTTTTGGCTCATTTAGCAGGTCGCGCATAAAGTCTATAGGTACAATGATCAGGCTGTTAAAATCCTGTTGAATATTAAAAATACCCGACGGGTAGATGTATTTGACCTCAAACTCACTTAAGGGATCAGCCGAACTGGAGGCGTTCCTTCTGGGTGAATAGACCTGCAGGGACGAAAGCTGGTCGTGAATATTTACAGATAATTTGCTTTGCACGTTTACCCCGATCACCGCCATGAAACGGCCATCATTTTTAAGTGTGAACGAACCCTTTTCAATGGTGCTATCCAATTGCTTATTTCTTAAAAATTCATCGCTTACCCCGCGTACTGTACCTATAAACTGCCCGGTTTGTCCGTACCTTATAAGTGCATTTTCCTGAAGCACCTCGGTAAACGAAAATAATTTAGCATCGCGGTGCAGGGCGTTAAAATACGGAGTGTTAGGATCAAAGGTTTTCCCCTGGCGGGGCTCGATCTTTAGTTCAGGAGTAAAATTACTGTATAATGAAAGGATCACTTTCTCGAATCCGTTATATACGGACAAAACAATAACCAGTGCAGCGCTGCCAATAAAAACCCCAAGCATCGAAACACCCGAGATAATATTGATGGCGTGCACCTTTTTCCTTGAAAACAAATATCTTTTGGCAATGTAGATCGATGTATTCACCAGGTTGGTTGTTTTACGTATTACGTACTACGTTATACGTTTCAATTTGATGTTAAAACTACATAAAACATATAACGTAAAACGTACTACTTAAAAACGGTTTTATTTTGATGTTAAAACTACGTAAAACGTATAACATCAAACGTATTACTTGAAACCTATGGTTTCAAAAATGAATTATACTGTTTTTCATATCCGATAGTAGTTTCCGGGCCGTGACCAGGATAAACCACGCAATCTGCAGGTAAGGTAAGCAGTTTTTCATGGATATTTTTTATCAGCAGGCTAAAGTTACCGCCAGGCAGGTCAGAGCGTCCAATACTCCCCCTAAACAATACGTCGCCACCTACCAGCAAATTATCGGCTTTATTATAAAAGCAAAGATGCGCCGGGGAATGACCGGGCGCAAAAATTAATCGTAATTCGGTGTTTCCGAAAGTAATGGTACCTGTTTCGGGCAGGTAATGGTCCGGTAGCGGCGATATTTCATAACGGAGGCCCATCTGCGGCGCATAAGCGGCAACTGCAGTCAGCACATCAGATTCTCCCTCGTTGAATTGGGGTTTTAATCCATATTGATCAAAAACAAATTTGTTTCCCAGTACATGGTCTATGTGGCAGTGCGTGTTCAATAAAAGAACCGGCTTTAATTGGTTGTCCCTAATATAATTGACCACCGCATTTTGCTCGGAGGCCGTGTACATGCCAGGGTCAATGATCGCGCACTCACCCGTTTCATCAGATAAAACATAGGTGTTTTCCTGGAACGGATTGTTTATAAATGATTTGATCATGTTTTTATTTCGGAATTCGGATGTTCGATTTCGAATTTGAAGAAAGCAATTTAAATTATTTAGAGGACATTTTTTTTGAATTGGCCGATAATCTAACTAAATCCAAAATCGAACATCCGAAATTCGAAATCAGAAAATCATTCCCCCTTCCACCTAAAGGTTTTTATAAAAGTATCAACATCTTTCTTCACAAAGTTTAATACCGGCTGTATGGAATCAAGGCGCGGGGTTGTATTGAAATACAAAGCGCCTCGCATATAGTTTTTGGTACTGTCGGTAATGTAAAATTGAACAGACGATGCTGCGTTTCCGTCAATAGTATAATAAATCCCATAAATTTTACGATCGGGATTATGTATGATCCCCTGGTCAATAGAAGTAGCCTTTACAGTGTGTTTAAAAGCGAAGGTGCGTGCATCTTCAGTAAGTTCGTTAAAAACTTTTTTCGAGGTGATGCTTTCATAACTCAAGTGAAGCGTACCATTGAACTGCGGAAACTGCATGTTCAAAAGGTATTTCATATTGATCAATTTTTTTCCATTTTTCTGAGGCGTTGTATCCCGCTCTATAACCGCATATTTTGGATATGTAAAAGTGAAGGGATATGTGCTGTTATATTGCTGATACGTCTTTTCAGGAAAAATAATACGAAAATAACCACGCGGCTTGGGCGAATAATCATGGTTGCCGCTGCAGGCACCAAAAAGCAATAAAACCGGTATCGCTAATAAGGCTATCCTCATGGATGTTTTTCTTTTGAGTTCCATATTTCCCATGATTTTTCAGCCTGCAATACTAACATTTCATATCCGTTTTTTGTAACGGCCCCGCGTTCTTCTCCCTTTTTTAAAAACAAAGTTTGCTCAGGATTATAGATCAGGTCATAAAGAAGGTTCTCGTCGGTAATTGCATCGTATGGAATAGGCGGGCACTCGTCAATATTCGGCGACATGCCAATTGGTGTGGCATTG
>JANYAB010000301.1 GCA_025355225.1 Bacteroidota bacterium | reverse complement strand
GAATGATTTTCGAGCTGGGTTAAAAAACGCTCATATAAAATGCGTTCATGCGCCGCCTGCTGGCTTATGAGCATAAATCCCGATTTGATCTGCGAAAGGATAAACCGGTTATGTATCTGGAATAGCTGCCGCTCACTTGATTTGCTTACTTCCTGCTCCTCCACAGGAAATGTTTTTCCCGCATGCATTTCCTGCTGGATCACCGTTTCTTTTTTACTGATCTCGTATAAGGTATCCCAGTTTTGAGGAATAGATGTGCGGTGCTGATCGCCTGTATTGCGCAGGAAAGGAATTTCCCTTTCCGATTTCTTTATTTCCGGAGCAAATGGATTAAAATTCGGGTTGAAGGAAATCGTAGGCTGTACAATTTGCTCCAATGGTTTCGAGGTTACCAAATGTTCAATGCTGTTTTCCTGGTCAAAATCCAGACTTGGGGTAATATTATACCGTCCAAGAGACCGTTTTACCGCCGAACGGATAATGGCGTATATAGACTTTTCGTCCTGGTACTTTATCTCAGTTTTAGTAGGATGAACGTTGATGTCGATCTTTGAAGGGTCGATCTCAATAAACAGCACATACAGCGGGTAACTTTCATCGGGTAATAACTCTTCAAAAGCATTCAGCACCGCATGGTTCAGGTAGGCATCGCGGATGAAACGGTTGTTCACGAAAAAGAATTGCTCGCCGCGGGTCTTACGGGCAAACTCCGGCTTGCCAACAAAACCGCGCAGTTTAATGATCGAAGTATCTTCTTCAACAGGCACCAATCGCTGATTATAGCCACTTCCGAAAAGATAGACAATGCGCTGTTTAAGTCCCGAAGCGATCGAATGATAAACTTCCTGGCCGTCATGATGGAGTGTAAAAAAAACATTAGGGTTAGCCAGTGCTATCCGCTGAAATTCGTCAATAATATGGCGCATTTCAACAGGGTTGCTTTTTAAAAAATTGCGCCGGGCGGGGGTGTTGTAAAACAAATTCTTAACAGAAATGGATGTCCCGGTATTAGCAGAGCAGGCCTCTTGGCTTAAAACCTCAGAACCTTCAATATGAATACAGGTTCCCAGTTCATCCTCGTGGCGGCGTGTCTTTAGTTCTACCTGTGCAATTGCAGCGATGGATGCCATTGCTTCGCCCCTGAAACCCATGGTACGGATGGCAAACAAGTCTTCTGCCTTACGTATTTTCGACGTAGCATGCCGCTCAAAACTCATGCGGGCATCTGTCATACTCATCCCGCAGCCGTTATCTATTACCTGTATTAGTGATTTCCCTGCATCCTTAAGTATCAGCTGAATTTTGTCGGCCCCGGCGTCTATAGCATTTTCAACCAGTTCCTTTACGGCAGATGCAGGTCGTTGCACTACTTCTCCTGCGGCAATCTGGTTAGCAACAGAATCAGGTAAAAGCTGGATAATATCAGGCATTTATAAAATTTCCCTTCTCCGCCAAAACTGGCGGATCGTTTTCGATGCTAAATTAAATATTTGATAGCATAACTTTATCCTTTTGATTTTGTATATGTATTATGTTAACACAAGTCGCTTATTTTTATAAACGCGTGACAATTTGGTTTAAGTCAAGAGTCTTAAGTCGATAGTCTTAAGTCGGGAGTTAAAAGTATTTAGTATTAAGCGAAGGACAATGACTTAAGGCTATGGACTATGGACTTCCGACTATGGACCATGGACTATAGACTATGGACTATAGACCTCTGACTCACAAAACAGTTCAATAAATTAAAAAATTTTATACTATAACTTAATATTTAGACATAGTTTTGCCATCTGTTGCCCATGAGAAAATCTTTGTACCTGCTGCTTTTATTTGCGGCATCCTGTAAACAAAAGGAATTTAATGCTGATCTGCTGGTTAAAAACGCAGTTGTTTACACCGTTGATAATCATTTTTCCGTAGCCGGGGCATTTGTTGTAAACGGCGGTAAAATTGTAGCGGTCGGCCGCGCCGACTCGTTGGAAAACATATATAAAGCACGCGAAGTAGTTGATGCGTTGGGAAAGGCCGTTTATCCTGGATTTATTGATGATCATTCCCATTTTTACGAATATGGATTGAGCTTACAGGAGGTGAATCTGGTAGATATAAAAAGCTGGAACGGGATACTTGATTCCGTAAACGTTTTTGCCAGGCGAAATTCGGAGGGTTGGATAATCGGCCGGGGCTGGGATCAAAATACATGGAAAGTAAAACAATTTCCGAATAAAGCCAGGCTGGATTCTCTGTTCCCGGTCAGACCAGTGTTGTTGACGCGTATTGACGGGCACGCAGCTATAGCAAACCAGGCTGCGTTAAATATTGCAGGTATAAAACCGGGGCAAAATGTTACAGGCGGAGAAATTGAAACGGTGAAAGGCAAACTTACCGGTATACTGGTAGATAATGCTGTCGGTATTGTAGAAAGGAAAATACCGGAACCTACCGAGCAGGTTACCCAGGCGGCATTGTTAGAGGCGCAGCACAATTGCTTTGCAGATGGCCTGACAACTGTTTCGGATTGTGGACTGCCTTATACCATGGTGAATACTATTGCACAATTACAGCACAAAGGGGCCCTAAAAATGCGCTTGTACGTAATGCTGGCAGACAGGAAGGAAAATTATGATTACCTGTTTAAACGGGGGGTGTTTAAAACTCCCGGACTGGATGTGCGCTCGTTTAAAGTATATGCCGACGGCGCCCTTGGATCAAGGGGGGCCTGCTTGTTACAACCTTACAATGACCAGAAAAACTGGAAAGGGTTTTTATTGAGCAGCCAGAAACATTTTGAAGAAGTGGCAAAAAAAGTAGCTGAAAAAGGTTTCCAGCTTTGTACACATGCCATTGGTGATTCGGCTAACCGGGTAGTGTTAAAAATTTATGCCGGTGTTTTAAAAGGGAAAAACGACAGGCGCTGGCGCATTGAACATGCGCAGATAGTGTCACCAGAGGATATTCACTATTTTGGCGATTACAGCATAATACCTTCGGTACAGCCTACCCACGCCACGTCTGACATGCGTTGGGCGGGTGCCAGATTGGGGGCTAAACGATTGAAAACGGCCTATGCCTACAAACAATTACTGGATCAGAATGGCTGGATGCCGCTTGGGACCGACTTCCCGGTCGAGAATATAAATCCGATCTATACTTTTTATGCTGCAGTTGAGCGTAAAGACCTCAAAGGATATCCAAAAGGTGGTTTTCAGCCCGAAAATGCGATAAGCTCTGTTGAAGCGTTAAAGGGGATGACAATATGGGCTGCCAAAGCAAACTTCGAAGAAAAAGAAAAAGGAAGTATTGAGCCGGGAAAATATGCTGATTTTGTAATATTGGATAAAGATATCATGAAAATAAAAGGATCGGAACTGCCACAGGTTAAAGTATTAAGAACCTATGTTAACGGAGAAAAGGTATATGAGAAAAAATAACCCGGGTTTTTATATTTTCGTTCTTTCAGCATTTGTTTTAGTTTATTCAGCTTGCGCGCAAAATCCACCATTTATTGGGCAAGCCTACGTTAAAGAGGAAAAACTGGTCGAAAAATCGACGGTCTTGCTAAATAACGGGCAAGAGCTGATCCCGCTTAAAGGGCTTAGCGAGTTAACCATTGCCAGCATCCACTTCTCTTACCAGTACACCACAGGGTTCGACAGCCTCTTAAATAAGTACTGCAAGATACAGCCGTTCAATGGCATGGACTATGTTGGCATAAGAAACCCCGCCGAACTTGACTTTGATACCAAACTGTTTAATACACTTATTATACAGCTTACCGACGCCGATCTGATCAACCCGCAGATCGTAGGCTTTATAAATGAGAACCACAGGCTGAAAAATGTAGTCATTGCTTTTTTCGGCAATGGCCGTTCACTTGCAAAACTGGAAAACGTAACAGCACCCATTATATATGCCGATCGTCCTTCGCCTGTTTCAGCTTATTACAGCGCCCAGGCCATATTTGGTGGCGTAGCCATTACTCAAAATCTTAATAAAACGTTCTCTCCAAAATACCGGGCCAATACCGGCTTTATAACCGTTAAAACCCGTTTGCAATATACCGTACCCGAAGAGGCAGGTATCAACTCAAATAATCTATCAGATATTGATAATATAGCTGATGAGGCTATCCGGAGTCAGGCCACGCCGGGCTGTGTGGTATTGGTGGCAAAGGATGGTAAGGTGATTTTTAATAAAGCATACGGCTATCACACTTACGATAAAACTATTCCCGACAGGATCACCGATATTTTCGACATGGCATCAGTTACTAAAGTATCAGCCACAACGATCGAAACCATGCGGCTTACCGAAGAGGGTACCTTGAATCTTGATTCAACAATTGGCGCTTACATGCCAATGGCACGCAAAACCAATAAGAACGATATTCGCATCCGCGAGCTGATGCTCCACCAGGCAGGGTTGATCCCTGATATCCCTACTTATGAAAAGTTAAAGCCCACCGATATCAGTACCGATTCGTCAGCAGTTTACGCAGTCAAAGTATCAGAACATTTTTATCTGCGAAAAAATTACTTCAAGGATATAATGCTGCAGGATATATTTAATTCTCCATTGAGAACGCGTGGGCAATATGTATACAGTGATCTGAGCATGGTGTTAATGAAAGAGATAGATGAAGCCGTTACCGCAACACCGCTCAATGTATATGTACAGGAAAACTTTTATGATCCCCTTGGTATGCAAACGGCCGGATTTTTACCATATAGACGATTTGCGCGGGATCAAATAATTCCTACCGAAAATGACGAAGTATTCAGACACAGCTTGCTTGATGGTTAC
The DNA here is from genome assembly GCA_025355225.1 of Bacteroidota bacterium. Taxonomy (GTDB): domain Bacteria; phylum Bacteroidota; class Bacteroidia; order Sphingobacteriales; family Sphingobacteriaceae; genus Mucilaginibacter. The sequence goes on along the minus strand of JANYAB010000301.1, from coordinate 4,735 downwards.
GTGCATGATCAGACTGCAGCATTGATGGGTGGAGTGTCGGGGAATGCAGGTTTGTTTGCTAATTCAAACGACCTTGCCATACTATACCAAATGCTGCTTAACCGGGGTACATATGGCGGAGATCAATATTTTAAACCCGAAACGGTTGATCTGTTCACCGCAAAGCAATCAGATGTGAGCCGTCGTGGTCTTGGTTTTGACCGCTGGGATCCGATAGCGGACCGCCATTACCCTTCAAAATTAGCTTCGCCTCAAACTTACGGGCACACGGGCTATACCGGTATAGGCGTTTGGGTCGACCCTCAATATAACCTGGTATACATTTTTTTATCCAACAGGGTAAATCCAAAGGTTACCGATAAATTATCCGGACTGAATACAAGGCCGAGAATAATGGATGTGGTGTACGACGCGATAGGGAAAGGATTGTGAGTATTTCGGATTTGGGATTTTCGATTTCGGATTTATTTTGGGTTGGATAAATTTTTGATTTAGGATCGTTTTAAAATTGCTTAAATTCGAAATTGAAAATCTGGATTCAAAAAATGAAATTTCTTAAATCCGAAATCGAAAATCCGAAATCCGAAATCAAAAGATGCGATACTACACCATTCAGCCATCGGAAATTTTAAAGCCATACATAAGATGCTTTTGGGTGTTTGAGCACGACCTGGCTGTGGATGAACCTGAATATATTTACCGCTCAGTAGCGGATGGATGCGCCGAAATAGTTTTCCACTACAGGGGTGTTTTTGATGATATTTCTGAAAATAATAACGGCGTTGCCGCAAACTATCGTTCGGGATTGCATGCGCAAACAAGTCAGTTTTCCCGTTTTATTATAAAAGAAGATTTCGGCATTTTCGGGGCTTATCTCTATCCTTATGCCATTCCCCGGTTGTTCGGCATGCCTGCCGATGAAACTACAAATACCCAGCTCGACCTTCAAATTTTATTAGGTGACGAGGGCAAATTTCTTGAAGAGCAAATTATGCTGGCCAATGATAACGCCGAGCGCACAGGTATTTTGTCCGCATTTTTGGAAAAACAATTACTGAATAGCAGGCAGATAGATAAAAATATGATGACCGCTGTCAGATACGCGATTCACTCGCAGCAAACTGGTAATGTAAATGAGCTGGCTGAAAAATTCTCACTTTCTACACGTCAGTTTGATCGTAAATTTAAGGTTTATTCGGGCTTTAGCCCTAAAATGTATCTCCGGCTAACCCGCCTTCAGAAAGCATTAAAGCAATACGGGTGCAATAAGTCGTTAACCCGGGTCGCTTACGAGTGCGGTTATTATGATCAGTCCCATTTTATTCATGATGTAAAGGCTTTTACAGGTTATCATCCCGGATTTTATTTCTCGGGGAAAGCTGAGGGGACAGAATACAGGGATATTTAAAAGATGTCTTGTTTTTACAATTATCAGGTGAATACCTGCCTTAAATTTGAATAAAAAAATCGATTATGAAAACATTAAACATCCCGGAAGGCTACCAGGTTATTATGCCTTACCTGATCATCGAAAACGCTCAGGCCTTTTTGCATTTTACGCAAAATGTATTTGGGGCCGAAGAGAAACATAAGACCATGCGGACAGAAACATTGATTATGCATGCCGAAATAAATATCGGCGGCAGTTGTATCATGTTTGCTGACGCTACCGAACAATTCAAGGTACAAACGGCGGGTTTGTTTATTTATGTGGATGACTGTGACATTGTTTATCAAAAGGCGTTGGATAACGGAGCTTCAAAAGTAATGGAACCCGCAGATCAGGAATATGGCCGGAGTGCCGGAGTCAGAGACCCATTTGGCAATGTCTGGTGGATAACAAAAGCGTAATGAAATAACTTGCAGACAATCCTAATATCCGAAATCAAACATCCAAAACGGCGAAGCCCTCTTGAACACCGATGAAAACAAGCAACAGTGAAAAATCCGAAATCGAACATTCGAAACGGCGAAGCCTTCTTGAACACCTATGAAAACAAACAACAGTGAAAAATCCGAAATCGAGACAAATCATTTTACATCCATTTAACACTATTACCATAAATAGCTGTTAAACTTGCATTAGTGAAACTACCATGCACATACTTGTTGATGATTTGCATTAACCGCGCATGGTAGTTTCATTACCACACACAAAGAGAAACCACATTAATGAAAATTGGAATAGTATGTTACCCCACATTTGGCGGTAGCGGAGTTGTAGCAACCGAACTGGGTAAAGCACTTGCTGACCGTGGCCACCAGGTGCATTTTGTAACCTACAATCAACCGGCGCGCCTGGATTTTTTTTCAGAAAACCTTTTTTACCATGAGGTTTCTGTATCCAAATATCCGCTATTTGAGTATCCCCCGTACGAACTGGCATTGGCCAGCCGGTTGGTGGATGTAGTGCGTTTCGAAAACCTGGATATATTGCATGTTCATTATGCGATTCCCCATGCTTCAGCAGCATTTATGGCCAAACAGATACTTTTAACCTATGGTATTTATATCCCGGTGGTTACTACGCTTCACGGTACCGACATTACTTTGGTGGGGAAAGACAGGACCTATAAACCGGTGGTCACCTTTTCTATCAATAAATCTGATGGTGTAACTGCGGTATCTGAACATTTGAGAAAAGATACTTATGAGTTTTTCGAGATAGAGAATGAGATCAGGGTGATACCTAATTTTGTAGATCTTACCCGTTTTAGCCTTAAACCAAAGGATCATTTTAAAAAGGCAATAGCGCCGGCCGGCGAAAAAATATTGATTCATACTTCCAATTTCCGCAAGGTAAAACGAACACAGGATGTGATCAGAATATTTGCCAAAGTAATAAAAAAGATACCTGCCAAACTATTGATGGTAGGTGATGGCGAGCAGCGCTCAGATTGCGAGCAATTATGCCGCGACCTGGAGGTAGATGACAATGTGCGCTTTTTGGGGAAACAGGATGCTATTGAAGAGATACTGTCTGTATCCGACCTGTTTTTGATGCCATCAGAGTCAGAGAGTTTTGGTTTGGCAGCCCTGGAGGCTATGGCTTGTAAAGTGCCGGTAATAACCTCTAATGCAGGCGGGCTCCCTGAATTGAATGTTGAAGGAGTGACTGGGTTTTTAAAGGACATCGGTGATGTGGACGGAATGGCCGAAAAAGCGATCTATATCCTGGAAGATGAAGCCAGGCTGGAAACTTTTAAAGACAACGCCCTCGCCCGCGCCAAAGAGTTTGACCTTTCCATTATCCTGCCCAGGTATGAGAGCTACTATATGGAGGTACTTGAAAAAAGTAAAATGCACCTGATTTAAACGTTGATCAATTTTCTTTGGTAGGATTGTTGTAATTACTGATCAACAAAAGATCCTCTATGAAGATATTAGCAGTAGCAATTACAATATTAGCGGCAATACTTTTTTCACCGGTTATCTTGTTAATTATGCTGTTAAGGCTTCTCCTGCGGCCTTCAACTGCTTATCAAGAGTCGGATTTAAGCGGAAATGGATTTTGAATAAGAATCTAATTGTGTCGTTTTTAATGCCGGCTTTAAGTAAATTATTTTTGAACCGGAGCCAATTGACTTTATTGACTGTTCCTGAAAACTAAACATCGATAGCACCGGCGTGTATACTTTAACAAACGATGTGCCCCAAATAATAGTCCGTAAATAAATAATAATACCTACAACTGACAGTTTTCGCGTTAAAAAGCTATTCGGCCGGAACAAACTTTAAACATACCGGGTTGCCTATTTCTATACGGTTTAGCGTTATGCTTAGTTTGCCAGAATTTTTATCGATTTTATATACATAAATACTATCGCTGTTTTGGTTGGCTACCAAAAGAAAATTACCTGAAGGATCTATAGCAAAATCGCGCGGATTTTTTCCATAGGTAGAATAACGGCCAACAAATATTAACTCGCCGGTTGCCTGGTTAATAGCATAGGCAAGCAGGTTGCTAGCATCCAATCGGTCAGTTGCATACAAAAACTTGCCGTCAGGAGTAATATGGATCGCCGCTGCGCCATTTGTTCCGTGAAAGCCCGCAGATAGCATCTTAATAGTTTGTACCTCTTTAAGTTTGCCGCCGTTATAACCATAAACATTTATCGCGCTGCCCATTTCCTGTAGCAGATAAACAAATTTATTATCGGGGGAGAAGGTGATGTGGCGTGGGCCATTGCCAGGCTTTACGTTTACAAAAGCAGGCGTTGCCGGACTCAGGGGCTCTGGTTTGGATGGGTGATAGCGATATATATTCAGTTTATCAGTTCCCAGGTCAGTATACAGCAAGTATTTCTCATCAGGCGATAAAAAGGCAGTATGCACGTGAGGGGCTTTTTGCCGGCTGGTATCCGGCCCCTTTCCCTGGTCCTGTATTACCTGTGATGGTGGTTTAAGCGAGCCATCTTTATTAACCGGCAATACCGACAAACTTCCGCTTGAATAATTAGCCACAAAGACATTTTTCTGGTCCTCATCCACCGAAATATAGCATGGATCTGCTCCTGCTGACGTTTGTTTATTGATAAACTCAATTTTGCCTACAACAGGTTCAAACGTAAACGCGCTTACTTCACCATTTTTGCCGGTTTCATTAACTGCATAAATAAATTTATTGTTTTTTGAAACGCATAAATAGGACGGATTTTTTATGTCATCGATTTCATTAAGGTAAGCCAGTTTGCCGGTTTCAGTATAAAAGCGGTAAACATAAATGCCCTTGCTT
>JANYAB010000241.1 GCA_025355225.1 Bacteroidota bacterium | reverse complement strand
GTTAAGGATCAGATAGCTGTAGAAGTAAGAGGGCATTTCAGGAGGGCATTTTGTTATTTGCCCCCTCTTAAGCTTATTTACAAAAACAATCCTTCTGCTGCTTTTTATCGTTTAAAATCACTTAAATTAGTTAGTACGTGTGTACCGACAAAGCCAGATGATCAAAATCTGCTTAAGGAATTCCTGATCTATAAAATTTATAACCTGATCACCGATAAAAGCTTTCGGGTTCGCCTTTTGAATTTGAACTACGAGGACAGCCTTGGAAAGAAAAAGACAATTACAGAACATGCTTTCCTGATCGAAGATATCAAAGAACTGGCCAAAAGAAATGACTGTATAGATTGGACAGATAAAAAAGTAGGCACTGAAGGTACAAATCGCCGTCAAATGACAATAGTTTCCATTTTTGAATATATGATCGGTAATACGGACTGGTCAGTTCCTGTAAATCATAACATAAAGCTTCTGCACGTTAAGAGCGATTCAACATCAAGGCCTTATGTTGTTCCTTATGACTTTGACTTTTCTGGATTTGTTAATACAACTTATTCTGCCCCGGATGAAAGGCTGGGCATAGAAACTGTTCGGGATCGTCTTTACAGGGGTTTCCCCAGAAGAATAGAAGAATTAGATGATGTATTAGATATCTTTAAAAAGCAGAAAGAAAATATATATGCAACCGTCAACAACTTTAATTTGCTGACTCCTGCAACGAAAAAGGAAATAACCACTTACCTCGATAGCTTTTATCGTACGATAAATAACCCTTCTGAAGTAAAAAGTGTATTTATTACCAATGCAAGAGTGCAGTAGGATACAATGATATAGCATTTTTTAAAAAAGCGCGTATTTGGCCAGAATACATCAGTAATTTATTGTAATGTTTTTAGCAAGCCTATTGTAAAAAGAATTTCAAATGGTTCAAAAGTTATGACAGAAAATTCAGAAAGTCAATCAAGTTCTTCAAACAAAGAATTGATTGAACTAAAAATGACAAATTTCTGGAAATGGATTCGTAAAAGTGAGGAGAAAGAAGACGGACGAAGTATCAATTTGGATAAAAGAATTCCTGGATTTGCATCAATTATTGCGATTCTTTTGTTTTTGGCTAAAGAGTATTTTCAAAGCGTGACCAAAAATAAAGATATTTTTATTCAATTAAACATTAGTGTTGCTTTACAGGTTCTTAATGTCGTTGTATTATTTATAATTCTTATTAGGGGGGCCATAATCTCCAAAGTCCAAACTAAAGAATTAAGTACAGATGCGCAAAATTACCTGGAAAGACTAGAGAAAAAGTTTATCTTTTTTATTAAATATTTTTTTGCCATGACAATGGCGGCATACATTGTATTAATAGCCAATTCATTATATACTGATATAACAAACGACCGGAATCTCGATAATAATATAGCATACTTAAGTAAAATCAGCAAAGGACGTAACGAAATAGACAATGGCGCACATTTAATTAGAGATTTTATAAGCCAATTTGATACATCCGATTTTAAAAATTTATCTAAACAACTCGGCGTAATACACGAATCGGTAAAACAAATCATCTTCGATGATTCTTTTAAAAAAGATTCTATCAAACGATATTTTAATAAAAAACAACACGATTCAGTAACCATTGTCTATTATTCTTCTTTTAAAAAAGACTCTATCAAAGGATATTTTGATAAAATACAAAACGCGAATTTGGCACTTGGAGAATCTATATTAAAAATTGACAATTATGTAGTGGGAAAAAATTACAAAGGTGACACCCTCGCAAAATTTGATAGTGCCATTCGTGACATGTATCGTGGACATCACATGATCGAAGAAAACCAGAGCCGTAATAACCAGGATGATAATAAGAAAATAATTATTTTAACACATGTCATCACGCTAATTTTTAACAACCTGGGAGCTTTGTTTTTGGTTTATTGTTTTATGATTCTCTACACCAAAACTTTACCAGAATCACACGAAAAATATGAAAATTATATACTTGAACTTAAACACCTTGTCGACGTACCTTATAAAAAGGCGGATAGGAAAATCATTTCAATTCTTCAATTTTTATTTTGTCTTTTTATAATATTAACCGTGTCGCAAGTTACCCTCGAATATTGTTTTCAAGGTAACGCTGAAAAAATCAACGCTATATTTACTTTGGTTAGTACAATAGGTAATGCCCTTGCCCTATCATTATTGATAGGCAGATTTGAATCGACGACATTTAATTCCACTTTTAGCGTACTGGTGATATTATATTTATATGCCAATATTCAAGTTCTGTTTGTAGGATTTACTGATCCTTTAATTGGTGATGTTGCTTTGGTGATAGCTTTTGTAGGTAAGTGTTTTTTATATTTATATGTGTTGTGGATTTTAAGAACAGGCCGTTTAAAATATTATTTTTATTATTGTTTTATTAGTAGTGTAAAGTCTAAAGACAAAAAGACGTGGCCTGATTTTGTTAAGATATTGACCAGTTAACGATGGATTTATTGGGAGTTAATGAGTAGGGGAAATCATTTTTGGAACAGAGGATGTTTTGCTGGTAAGGTCGGAGTAGCTGAGGATAAAGAAATATGAGCGCACAAGGATATACGCACAAAAAAATCAGCCTGGGATCATAAAGCGACAAAGCGGTGATGCCTGCAAACGAATAACACTAACGGTGATAGAACCGATCATCATCAAATTGATCATCCCTATAAAACTCTTCCGGATCATAAGCCTTGTTGCCGGTAGGTTCAAGGATTTTACGAATAGCCATTTCTATGTGTGGTGACAGGTGATTCTTCTCATAAAGCGGCAGTGCATCCAGTTGTTCCGCGCTGACAGCGGGCAGGTAAACCACATTGCCATCATCCGCCGGATCATAGGCGACATGAGCCGGATCAAGGTGACGCTCACGATGAGCTGACTTCGTATACAATTCAGCAATACCAATGGGAATCAGTACTTTGCGGTCTTTCTCGAGTCCCAGCTTATTGTCATCCAGATCCGCTATCAGGTACCTGACTTTACGCGACTGCTGATCAAAAAGCAGGTCGCTTACTTCTCCAATCTTTTTACCGCTGCGTGATTTTATATCCCAACCGCTAATATTGGGTTGACCATCAACAATTTCGAATCCGCTTCCATGAAGCTCCTCAAGCCGGTGAGCTATTTTTTCTTCCGTTGCCATAGTTTTCAATTTTAGGATTAATGTTATTTAGCTGGCCGCGATGTAGAATCGACCATAGTTTTGGTGGAATCGACTGTAGTTTTAACAGAATCAGTTTTAGTCGCAGTCATGTTACCATTGTTATAACCATTAAGAAAATAAAAGGCTGCTACAGCGATAATGATTATAATGATCAGCCATATCCACCAATTGCTGCTGAGTTTTTTTGGTTTAACTTCTAAATGAGCCATAATTTTTATTAGTTATATTATTCTATAAACAAGTTAGTGGCAATAAGTTTTTTGTTTATATGAAAAATTAAAACGGATACGATAGCGCGGGTCTATGGCAGGAAAGCGTTGAACACTCGCAATTGGATTCAAAACATTTCAATAAACTTCTTTAGTTCGTCTTCGCGGTCGCGCAGCCAGAAAAGCACCATCGCCGCTTTTTGGGGCAGGTTTTTTAATTCGATAAGTTTAACATTCATATTTGCGCCACGCACGGATGATATAGGTTCGATGGAAATGCCCAGACCGGCCTCTACCAGCCGCAATACGCCAATGGAATGTGCCGACTCGTGCGCTACCCTGGGTTTGAAACCAAAGCCCTGGCATATTTGCAATATGGCCTCGACATAACCAACGCCTGTGGCAACCTGTGGTAAAATAAACGGTTCGTCTTTTAATACAGATAGGTCGATGCTATTTTTTTTTGATAAAGGATGATCGCCAGGCAAAATCAGCACAAAGTTTTCCCGGTATAACACTTTAGAATTCACTTCGGGCGGTAACATGATGTTGGGGGCAACGCCAATATCAGTTTCCCGGGCCAGCAGCATTTCTATTTGCTGAAAGTTAGATGTTTCTTGTGCAATGGTTTTCAGATCGGGCCATTTTTGCTTTACTTTAACCAAAAACGACGGCACTACGGTGTTCATGGCCGAACTTGCATGGGTAATCCTCACTTCCCCCGCTTCGCCGTTATGCAGCTGCCGCGTCCGGTTAATTGTCCGGTTCAGATCCTGCAATATCCTGTCCGCTTCTTTTCGGAAGAATATGCCGGCATCGGTTAAGGTAACCGTCCGTTTACTCCGGTTAAACAGCAATGCGCCCATTTCAATTTCCAGCAATTGCACCTGCCTGCTCAATGCCGGCTGAACAATATTAATTTGCTCTGCGGCTTTCCGGTAGTTGAGCGTGTTGCATAAAACAAGGAAGTTCTTAATTTGCTGAATATCCATTTCAATCAAAATTTAGCATCAATTAATCAAAATTAAGCATTTTATTTTATCAGTAAAATCTCCGTGCTTTGTATAGAAGGAATATTAAAGTTTGGAGATGAGTATAGCAAATTCGGACAGGCCGGCATTGATCCTTATTTACATGCAGAAAGGATTTGCAGGAAGGGGCAAGAGCGGCACAAATACCGGGCATTGCGCCGCTAAAAATAAGAAGAGATAATGGCCTGTCTATTTTCATGTACAGCAATGCTCAGCCATTTCTATAAAACCAGGTATACGGCTGATTTAAGCCTTTAATAGAAACGATGAACGAAGAAAAACAAAAATTAATACTCGCCGAACAGAAGGTGAAAGAATTGTTTACCGCAGTAGAAGGACTGGAGCTGATAGTACCGGGAAAATGGGAAAGTACGTTGAGTGCCGAGATAGTTGAATTAGCCAAAGATCATTTTGGGATAACCAGCTACTGGCATAAAAAAATTGTAAGGGCCGGCCCAAATACGCTTTGTTCTTATACCGCGGACCCACCCGACAAGGTTATCCAGGAGGACGACATCGTGATTTTAGATTTCGGGCCCATATTTGAAGGCTATGAGGCAGATCTAGGACGGACCTATGTTATTGGCAAGGACCCTTTGAAATTGAAGCTGAAAAAAGATGTGGAAGATGCCTGGTACGAAGCAAAAGACTGGTACTATAAACAAAGTAGTGTTACCGGCACCGCGTACTTTAATTATTGTACCGCGCTTGCCAAAAAACATGGCTGGGGGTTTACAGGGGACATAGCCGGCCATATAGTTGGGCGTTATCCGCATAAACAACTCGTTCCCGATGATTTGGGTTTGGACATACACCCCGGCAACAATACCGACCTGTTGCAACCGGACAGAGATGGTGATAGTCACCATTGGATTTTGGAGTTGCAGTTTGTTGACCGGGCGAATGGTATAGGTGCGTACTTTGAACAGTTGTTGTAGTTAGGCTGATAATACTGCTGTATATTAAGTGACATAAACGATTTGTCATCCTGAGCGGGAGCGAAGGGTCTTCTACGCGCTGCATGTAGCCGACCAGTCGCTTTTAGAAGATGCTTCAAGCGTTCAGCATGACAAAAGGTATTAAAAACAAAGAGCATTGTCACCCTGAGCTCGTCGAAGGGTATGTGCGGCGAGACCCTGCCCACTGTGCTTCGACGGGCTCAGCATGACACCCAACGATGTCATTCATTATAAAAGGAATACCAATAACTAAGCACATTAACTCTCAATATAACTGAACGGCCAGTGCACTACAAGCCGCTTTACCGAGGTAGAGTGGCTTTGTAGAAGCTGG
>JANYAB010000210.1 GCA_025355225.1 Bacteroidota bacterium | reverse complement strand
CTTGTATATAATAATATCCAAAATAACCTTTTGACGCGTTTTATATAACCAGGTTTAAAACGTGTAACTAAAAACGGGCATTATATTCTACAACAATGGGGCAATGGAGATTATATGGGCAATATATTGCCAGTTCAATTGGTTGTATTCCAGTCAAATAGAACTGGTAACCTAAAGGCCGTTTTGGCGGCAGGTATTTTACAACCTCGTGAAAATGATTTAGAAAAAATAATATATGTTTACCCCTTTATTTTTTTTAAAATTAAATATGGCGTAAGGTTTATGAACATTTAACGACTACATAAATGCAGTATAAATATAAAGTAAAAAATATGACATTATGGTAATGAATTTAAAAAAAAATTTCATGATAATGCTTTCATTGTCAATGATAACATTCAATGGGTGCAGTCAGGTTTCTTCAAACAATAAAGTTGCTGCGGGAAGTTCTGAAGATGTAAAAACATTCCCCGGCGCCAAGCCTAATTCCTATTGGAAAAAAGTACTATCGCCCGAAGCCTATGAGATCATGGTGGAAAAGGGCACCGAAACTCCTTTCAATAACCCCTACTGGAATAACAATGAAAAGGGAATTTATGTAAGTGCTGCAACCGGAAAGCCTTTGTTTAGTTCCGATGCCAAATTTGAGTCGGGGACCGGATGGCCAAGCTTTTTTCAGCCCATTGACCCAAAGGCAATCATGGTTGTACAGGACAATTCTTTAGGTATGGAACGCGATGAAGTAGTGGAACGCAGCACCGGCCTGCACCTGGGGCATGTATTTAATGATGGGCCGGCGCCTACCGGCTTACGTTATTGTCTGGATTCATATGCCTTAAAGTTTATTAAAGCAAAATAAACAGCAACAGTCGGGACATCGGAAAATCATGTATTATTTGTAAAATTGATTTATTTAAAATACTTTTAGTCTTCAATTCCTGACCAGGCCCATTAATTTGAAGAAATTTTTCGCAATAGCAATGCTTGTTTTGCTTCTCTTTAACTCGGGAGGGTACATGCTATTGTTTCAATATTTCATTTACCGGTCGGACAGTTCTATAAATGAACGGATCAATAACAATCGCTACAAGACCACTGATCTTGTCGAAATAAAGATCCCTGTCCATTTAGTAATTCAGGACTGGACCGAATATGAACCCATCAGCGGGCAGGTACAATTAAAAGACAATTGTTATAATTACGCTGAACTCAAAATGACGAGGGATACTATGTACCTGATGGTTATTCCCAACCGTGACAAGGCACGCCTGATCAATGCAAATATTATTTATGCTAAGCAGCTTAGTGATATTCCGATGAATAAAAAGTCACATCTGCCATCGATAAAGAAGAATATTGGCGACAATGAATATAATTATTCCATAACAATGCGATATCAGGCAGTAAGCCCGGTGGACGATTCGAAGACCGGACATGGTTATGCCTTCGCGGCCATCATTAAAACTTCCATTGATATTCCCGGACAACCCCCGGAAGTATTGAATTCCTTCTCTTAAATTAAATTTTCGGATCCGAATGTCCATGCATATTGTAATGATATAGCTGGGTATTAATGTGTTGTTTGCCATACCAGGCACATAATACTTTATGTTGGTTTACTCCTGCTTGGTAGTTAAATCTTCCTCCGACCGTCATTTTACCGCAACAGCTGACCTTTTAATAGGTGATAAGAGAAGCAATACGTAGAAACAGCACCCTTAAGTAAAAAGATAAAGACGTCGCTGTCTACTCTTCTTTACATTATTTATTACAAACTATTACAAAAAACAAAAATATGCCACACATTAATGTAGATAAAAACTTACCAGGCATAAGGTCCTTAATGTCTTTTAGCCCGGAAACAGCCACCCCTATGGGTGAATTGGCAAACTTACTCTTACGTACCAATGAAGGTTTAAGCATGGCCGAAAGGGAACTGATAGCTACACATGTTTCTTATTTAAACGATTGTTTTTATTGCCAGCAATCGCATGGTGCAATTGCTGTTTGCTACCTTGACGGAAATACTGACCTAGTAGAACAGATAAAAAAGGATTATGCTCATGCGGACGTTTCGGACAAATTAAAAGCTTTATTATCCATTGCCGGAAGTGTCCAAAAAGGCGGGAAATTTGTAACGACTGAACAAATAGAAGCCGCTAAAGAACTCGGAGCAACTGATAAGGACATTCACGATACAGTTCTTATTGCCGCTGCTTTCTGTATGTTCAACCGCTATGTTGACGGGCTTGCATCCAACACACCCACAGATCTTTCTTCTTATCCGTTAAGAGCTCGGCAGATTGCTGAAAAGGGTTATGGCAATCATATATTTTCAAACCAACAGCCGGTTCCTGAAAAAGAAAAAATTTAGTAATCAAAATGCGTCTTCTATCACAATTAAAATCCTTAACCCAAAACCAAAACAATGAGAAATAGATTACTTTTTATTATGGGATGGTTATTAATAACCATAATTCCGCTTTCACTTTTTGCGCAAAATAAAATACTCACCGGCACTGTTACAGCAAGTAATAATATTTCGGTTCCTGGCGCGACTATCGCAGTGAAAAATTCCTCACAAGCGGTAGCTTCTGACGCAAATGGAAAATTTACGTTAAGCGTTCCTGAAAATGCAGTTGTGATCGTCAGCGCGATAGGTTATAAAACACAAACAATTAATGCTGCCGGAATTTCAAACCTGCAGGTGAAGTTAGCTGAAGATGTATCAAGGCTTGATGAAGTAGTTGTAACGGGACTATCAACATCCGTTAAAAGAAAAAACCTCGCGAATGCGGTGGCTGTCATCGGTTCCAAAGAATTAAATGGCACAGCTCCTGCACAAACGTTTGACGCTGCACTGGAAGGGAAAATTTCCGGCGCCTATATCAATGCCAATTCAGGTTCACCCGGTGGTGGTATTTCCGTAAAATTAAGAGGTGTGACCTCGGTATATGGTAATACCCAGCCTTTGTATGTGGTAGATGGGGTATATGTAGACAACTCCTCTACTTCAGCAGGGTTAAATGCAGTAACGTCTGCGGGAAGCGGTGGCGCACAGTCCAATCAGGACAATCCATCAAGCCGTATAGCAGACCTCAGAGCAGAGGATATTGAGAATATTGAGATATTAAAAGGCGCTTCCGCCGCTGCTATCTATGGGTCAAAAGCGTCAGGCGGTGTAGTTATAATAACCACCAAACGAGGCAAACAAGGCAAAACAAATATTACTTTGTCGCAGGATGTTGGATTTTTAAGACCAATAAAATTATTAGGGGTCAGAAAATTCACCGCTCAAAGTGCAGCAACCTTACCGGGTGATTCGGCGACCCTGGTTCAGCAATTTCTTGCAGCGCAATCTAAGGGACAGATCTACGACTATGAAAAGGAAATTTACGATCACACACCTTTTACCAGAAATACAGTGTTAAGTATGAGCGGCGGCAATGAGAAAACAGACTTTTATTTTTCTGTTGCACAAAAGAACGAGGGGGGTATTGTACAACGCACCGGATATAACAATACCAGCGTCCGCCTGAATCTCGATCATAAAATTACTGACGATATTAAAATAGGTATTAGTACTAACTATATCAATTCATCAGCAAACAGGGGAATATTTGGTAACGATAATGCAGGTGTCACTACCGGGATAGCGCTTTCATCGACACCTGATTTTGTGCAATTGCATCCTGATGCAAATGGAAATTATCCCAATAATCCTTTTGCTGCATCCAATCCTTTACAAACAATTGCCCTGATGCAAAATAACGAATCTGTAAACAGGTTTATAACAGGCGCCAATATTGAGGTGACTTTGCAAAAAAGT
>JANYAB010000174.1 GCA_025355225.1 Bacteroidota bacterium | reverse complement strand
CCGTATTTGTTTAGGAAATCCGGCAGCTTTTTCTCCAGTGCCGCCGGATCTGCACCCGGACGGAGTTTAATGTATGCGCACACAATGTTATTCCCGGCCCATTGTGAATTATTTATCAACCACCGGCCGAAACCGCCGCTGCGCATCGTCACAAAAATATTGGCCTTAATGTGCGTTTTGCCCAGGCTTTCGTCCACCACGCCATTTACCTTGAAATCCTGTTTGCCGTAGGCGTTATTGATAGTAATCACTTTGCCTACCGGATCTTCGTTGCCAAATAGCTTGATAGCTGTAGGTTTCGATAATATGATCGAATACGGCTCGGCCAGAATATCCCGGCTATTTTTACCATAAACAAAATGGTAAGAGAATACATCAAAAAAAGTCGAGTCGATATACACCAGACCATTTTCAGTGAATGACCTGTCCTTGTATTTCAGCATGTGCCGGCTGTTTCCGAACATATCCGAAGCATAGAGACGTGTAAACTGAGTGACCTCCGGAAAATCGCGTTTAATGGCAGGGGCAATCGGCGGCGAGGTCACTCCCATTTGATGCCTGTCCCCGGTAAGTTCGGTTGAAGTAGTAATACGGTAGATGTATTGTGCATCCTTGTGATGCTTGTCATAGCTATACTGGTCCTGTACATAAAGCAGGATATACAAACAGCACAAAGTCCCGGTTGCGAGGCCGATGATGTTAATGAAGCTGAAAGTTTTGTTTTTCAGCAGGAAACGAATGGCGGTTTTGATATAACTTTTAAGCATGGCTAATACTTTAAGTGAGTGATCGCGTAGTTAATGATGTTCAATGCAATTTCCAAACAGACATCTTGTTGTATATCAATAATTTAAATAGATGCAAGCTGCTACCGCATTCGTTTTTAATACAATAGGTGCGCGCCTATGAGTCGCAAGAAGTATTAAATACCACTGATTTATTCTGCTTTTAGCTTTGGTCTTTCAGCTTCCAGCTCCCTACTCCGTTTTCAAACTTTTCACCGGGTTGGCCAATGCGGCCTTTATTGCCTGGAAACTGATGGTAAATAATGCGATAAATACAGCTAATATTCCTGCAAGCCCAAACATCCACCAACTGATAGTTATTTTATAGGCAAAACCCTGCAGCCATTTGCTCAGGCCCCACCAGGCAATAGGTGTGGCAATCGCCATAGCTATAATTATAAGGACCAGGAAATCTTTTGATAACAGACCGACAATGCCGGAAACGCTTGCCCCTAACACTTTTCTAATCCCAATTTCCTTGCTCCTTTGCTCTGCACTGAAAGCGGCCAAACCAAATAAGCCCAAACACGAGATAAGTATGGCCATCAGTGTAAATGAATTGATGATCTGCGACAAGGTAATTTCTGTCTCATATTGTTTTTGCACTTCGGCGTCCAAAAATGCGTATTCAAAAGGTACAGCTGGCAGGTCCTTATGCCAGATGGTTTCTATTTTTCCAAGCAGGCCCTTGTAGTTTTTACTATCTGTAGACGCCACTATACTGGTAAAGTCGCCGATGTTGCTGCTATAAACCAACATAAAAGGTTTTACCTCTCCGTGCAGCGAACTGTAATTGAAATCCTTCATTACACCGGCCACTTCAACATAAGTTATCGGGTTGGGCGGATATTGTGTATAAAGCCGTTGACCAACTGCCTTTTGCGGCGTAAATCCCAATCTTTTAGCCAGTGTTTCATTAATTAGCACGCGGAGCGAATCATGTAATGTAAAATCGCGCCCGCTTATAATCTTTATCCCATTGGTTTTTACAAAGTGTTCATCGGTGGTTATGTTTTGCGCGTCAATTGACGTAGCCATATTTCCTCCGGTTGGATATAAACCGTGGTCCTGGGCCACAAACTGGCTTAAATAATTATTGGCGCTGGTAACCTCTTTTACTTCTGACAATTGACGCAGATCGTTTGCAAAGGCAGGCATTTTATTTTGCGTGTCGCCGGTATAAAAGCTAAATACAATTTTCTGCCCCTTATCAAAACCTAGGTCTTTGTTTTTGATGTAGTTCAATTGGCTGTAGATCACGATAATACCTATGATCAACACGATTGACAGCACAAACTGGAACACTACCAGCGAACGGCGTATGCCGGTCGCTGAAACTTTATTGGTAAAATTCCCCTTGATCACTTTTATCGCTTCAAAGGCGGAAAGATAGAAGGCCGGGTAGCTACCCGCCACAAAACCTGTAACCAGTATAAGGCTTGTAAGCATTAACCATAGCCTGTAATCGCTAAAAAAAGCCAAATGTATATCTGCCTGCGTAATTTGATTCAGGTACGGAAGCACAACCACCAACAAAGGCAATGCAATAGCCACCCCTATGAATGATAGCAGGAACGATTCGCCCAAGAATTGTTTTACCAGGTCTGCTTGTCCCGCACCGATCACTTTACGTACGCCTACTTCTTTAGCACGTTTTGATGCGCGGGCGGTAGACAAATTCATGAAATTGATACAGGCAATTACCTGTATCATTACCGCAATTAATATTAGGATGTAAAGGAACGAGGGACTAACCGTTTTCCAGGCTTCAACCTCGTAGCCCGATGTAGTATGCACAGAGGTAAGTGGTTGCAGGTGCAATTGTTTCGTCATTCCCATCTGCTTCATCTGGTCGGCGCCATATTTGTTTAAAAATGCAGGCAGTTTCTTTTCCAATGCAGCGCCGCTGGCATCAGGCCGAAGTTTTACAAAAGAGTTGGTGAAGTTATTGCCCGCCCACATCGTATTTTTGCGGACATATTCACCGATCCCGCCGCTATTCATCGTGATAAACAGATTGGCATGGATCTGTGTTTTGCCCAGGCTTTCATCAACTACACCTGTTACTTTAAAATCATGTTTTCCGTAAGCATTATCGATAGTGATCACTTTACCAACCGGGTTTTCGCTGCCAAAAAGTTTATCAGATACAGGTTTCAGCAAAACAATTGAATAGGGCTCGGCCAATATTTTGTTTGATGCAACTCCATTAACAAAATGGTAATCAAACATGTTGAAATAAGTTGAGTCTACATAAACAGCGTCATGTTCGTAAAACGACTTTTCCTTATAACGCAGCAAGTGCTGCTTTGCCCCTAAAAAATCTGTGGTGATAACGCGGGTATATTGCTTTACTTCAGCAAAATCACTCTTCATCGTCGGAGCAATTGGCGGCGAACAGGTTGAGTTCGTGTGTTTATCTCCGGTTAATGCAAGCGTGGTGGTAATGCGGTAAATTTCCTTTGCATCTTTATGGTGCTTATCGTAACTGTATTGGTCCTGCACATATAATAAAATATAAAGGCAGCACAGCGTGCCGACTGCAAGGCCGAAAATATTGATAAAACTGAATGTTTTGTTTTTTAACAAAAAACGCAGGGCGGTTTTCAAGTAACTTTTAAGCATAGCTGATACTTTAAATTATGATTGCACAATTGATTGAGATCGATCCGGTCATGTTTGTCCCAAGACAAATGCCAAACATTTATCTATTTGTATATCAGCAAAATAAGCTTATTTGCAAGCTACTAATGCGTTCGTTTTTGATACAATGGGTGTACGATTACAAATGTCTGGACCGCTGATTTGAGATGATTTTTGGATTTCGCTGATCTTAATTACATTTAAAAATCACCAAATAGTTAATACAACTTATTTTCCAACAGCATAATGCGTATTTTCAATACGGCCGCCACTGTCATAGAGTCAGTGATCTCAGCATCGCAAACCATTCGGTAAACTTCGGCAAATGGCATTTTTTTTATGATGAGTTGTTCGGTATCTTCGGGTTCAGCTTCAAATTGCTGCAGGCCCTGCGCAAGGTAGATGATACCCAACTCGTCGCTAACGGAGTTTGATAAGTGCATGCGGAGTAACTCGGTCCATTTACCGGCTTTAAGCCCGGTTTCTTCCAGCAGCTCGCGTTTCGCCGAATCAAGCGGATCAACTCCCAAAACACCCCCTCCTTCCGGCATTTCCCAACTGTATTGTCCCAGTGGAAAGCGGTATTGACCTACCAAATAGGTGTTCATTTCCGCATCAAGAGGTATTACGCCGATAGCGATATTTTTGAAATGCACCTTACCATAAATACCTTGATTGCCTGAAGGGTTGATCACCTGATATTCTGTTAAATTGATCCAGGGGTTATCGTAAACTTCTTTTTCAGAAATTGTTTGCCAGGGATTTTCTTCGGGATGCTGCATGGGGTAAATTTAAAAAAATCTTACAAGCATGGTGAAAATAAGCATACCATCCTGTAACTTTATAATACAAAAACGTTCTAACCATTATTATGCGCTATTTCCTTTGCATCATCTTCCCTCCTGCTGCCGTTTTAACTACCGGGCGCATCGGCGCGTTTATATTGAACTGTATTCTCACTTTGTTCCTTTGGATACCGGGCGTTATCCATGCCATTTTGGTTACCAGCGATTATTATGAGTCGAGGAGGCATCGTCAACTGGTGCGGGTAATGAAAAGAAACAGGTATTAAGTTCTATTAAATTTGTTTTGAAGAAGTAATTATCGTTATGATCATCAGCGCCATCATTATTCTGGATTTTTTTTATATTTAAAACATGAAAAAAATATTTGCCCTGGTTATTACAGCCTTGTTTGCGATAACCACTGTTTACGCCCAGGATGGTTGGATAACCCACAAAGGCGATAACCGTATATCAGTTAAATTTCCGTCAGAGCCTAAAGAGCTCACCCCCGGCAGTTTCATGGCGACTGATAAAGATAACATAGCCTATATTTTCACAATGGTCGATTTTGTGCAGGTTGCCGGCATAGATTCTGTGGCCCTGGCTCCTATGAAAGCTACCCCCGAATTCGCCGCCCAGTTAAAAACAGGTATGAAACAAAGTTTACCCGACGTTAACCTCGCGGATTTTAAGATAGGTACCTGGAAAGGGTTTACCAGCTACAGTTCGTCGGGCGTTGATTCGAAAAACAAAAGTTATGATATGTTTATGTTTATTATCGGTAATAAATTATACAGCTTATCAACTGTAAAAGCGGAGGGT
>JANYAB010000129.1 GCA_025355225.1 Bacteroidota bacterium | reverse complement strand
TAGTGTACTACGTACTTTGCAACATACAATTGACAATGAGGGTAAATTCGGCCCGTCTTTCTCGAAATTAAAACAGGATCAAAATAAATGGGATTCCAAGGGATTAGAAGATATTCTCAATAATGCAATAGTTGTACTTTCCTTTTCTAAGTTTAATAATTTAAAAGATTCAGTTGACTTTTTTACTGAAATAGAACAAAAATTTATAAAAGAACATAAAAGAATAGTTGAAAAGTATTACGACCCTTATGGATCGTTGTTGTAAATACATAAATAATTATTACGTGAGGTTCCGGTCTTGATCGGGACTTTTTTGTTGGTCAAAGCTGTGTAAACAAGCACCCACCACCAAATCAAAACAGCGTTATTGACGTATATTTGATATTATTGATGGTTGTTGCTATTCAATAATCCAATAACTCGATAATTCAATAATTAAAATGGAATATAACAAATTGACACCCGAAGAAGAGCGGGTAATATTACATAAGGGAACTGAACGACCATTTACGGGATCGTTATTAAATAATGATGCGCAAGGACTATACGTATGCAAAAGATGCGATACACCCTTGTACACCTCTGAAACTAAATTCGAATCGCATTGCGGCTGGCCAAGTTTTGACGATGAGATACCGGGCGCGGTAAAACGCATTCCGGATGCTGATGGGAGGCGTGTGGAAATTGTATGCGCCAATTGTGGCGCCCATTTAGGTCATGTTTTCGAGGGTGAATACCTTACACCTAAAAACACAAGGCATTGCGTTAACTCCGTTTCGCTGAAGTTTGTGCCGCTTGAAAGTTGAAATGTTTGAAAGTTGTAAAGTTGGAAGGTTGCTATGATAATTGACATTACAACCTTCCAATAATATTATATCTAAATCGCGTCCCTGTCGAACACATTGTGCCATAGTAAGGCGGCGGCTATGCCTCCAATAACGGGGGCGATCATAAATAGCCATAATTGTCCGAATGCTTTTCCACCAGCAAAAATCGCGGGTCCAAAGCTTCGTGCCGGATTAACAGAAGTGCCGGTAATTGGAATGGCCACTAAGTGGATCAACACCAAAGTAAGCCCAATGGCCAACCCGGCCATGTTTGGATTCCCAAAACGCGATGTAGCGCCGAAAATAACGAACAGGAATAGAAAGCTTAGAACAGATTCGGCGAGGAATGCGGAGGTGGCGTTATATCCGCCAAGATAACCCGGCCCCCATCCGTTCGAGCCCAGGGCCCATTCCGTCATAGCAAAATTGGGACTGCCCTTTTGAAATGCATACAATACGGCTGCACCGATAGTTGCGCCTATGAACTGGGCGATGACGTATCCAACCGCGTCCTTCCCGCTGATTTTACGGGCCACAAGCATGGATATAGTGATAGCCGGGTTAATATGGCAGCCGGAAATAGGCCCAATGGTGTAGGCCATGGCAACAACAGCCAATCCAAACGCAAGTGCAATACCTAAAATTCCAACCCCTAATGGAGCATCCGGAAGCACGGCAGAGGGAATTGTTTTTCCGTCAACAACTGCTGCGCCGCAACCAAACAGTACTAAGGCAAAAGTGCCAATAAGTTCAGCAAAATACTTTTTCATAGCCATCAGTTTTTTATTTAAATTTATACATATTACTTTTCATAATAATATTTTTCAACAATAAAATATTCAGCTTGATATTTGTGTAATTAGTTTTTCAGAGGGGGAGGATCTATCATATTAACTGGTTACACACCTTTTATCCTGATTCTTCTATCTTAACATTAATAATAAACTATATCTTACCATCCTGAAATCCTATAAATCTTAGTTCAAACAATATTAATGCTGGGTATTAATGTATTTAAATGCAGCCGCACCTTTTGCGGTTTGCCCTTTTACATGCTGCATATCCAAACCCTTTACATCGTCAAACAGGTATGCTGAGCGGGCATCGTCATTTAAGAAGCTAACTTCAATATCATTCATTTTAAGCCCGGATATATGGCGGAAATAAAAGCCGTAGGAAGGCATCGTGCCAAACATGGATGGCTCCGGGTAATTTTTTTCAGCTTCTGATATTTGTTTATCAGTTACCTTCCCCCCGCCTTCATAATAAATACGGATATTACTTAATTGCAAATCCTGTATATCATGACCGGGTATGCCGGTGACAATGCAGCCATATGCGGGATTTGAATTATAAACCCTCACATTGCTGATAGATACCCGGCGCAATTCGCCAACGGCAGTTCCCTGCGGGCCGCGCATACGGGCTCCCAGACGCAAAAAGATCGGTGCACTTACGATATCTCTCATTGTAATATTACTGATGGTTACATCCTGCAGCAAACCGCCGTCCACGGTTTCCAAAGCCAGGCCCTGGCAAAAATCGAAAACGCAATTAGTAATAGTGATATTTTTAAAGCCTCCGTTGGATTCCGTGCCGAACTTGATTCGGCCCGTTCTGTAAGCCTGCTTATCTTCCCGTTTGTAGGTGCCATCCAGGAAGGATCCTTCATCATATGCGCTAACCTGGCAATTGGTAATCGTGACATTTTCGGTAGCCCTGGCAAAGCCCAGTGCATAAGTGCTTTTAAGGCAGATGCCGTCATCATAGGGCGAGTTTACAGTGCAATTGGATACACGCACATTACGGCAACAGTCAATATCCATCCCGTCGCGGTTAGTATCAATTTTTACGTTATCGATGGTTAAATTATCCACCCCGGTAGCCAATATGGCGAACCAGCCGCCATGCCGGAAGGTGATGTCCCTAATGATTACATTGCGGCAGTTGTACAATACCAGCGACTTATTAGCTTCCTTACTATCCTTTTTATAATCTTTTAACAGGCCCTTGCCCCAAATAGCGCCTGGACCCAGGATGGAGATGTCGTGCAGGTTTTCGCCCCATATCAACGCATTATGAAAGTGGCTATGCCCCGAATCCTGGTAAACCATATTGACTGTTTGCTCCTCCTGATCGTAAACTGAACCCGGGTCTTTATCGGTTGCAATAATGGTAGCACCTTGTTCAAGATATAACGAGATATTGCTTTTAAGATGAATGGATCCTGATAAATAATTGCCTGCCGGTAAATAAACCATTCCACCACCTGCCTTCGCTGCCGAATCGATAGCCTGGTTGATCGCTTTTGAGTCGAGCGTTTGGCCATTACCGGTTGCCCCGAACATTTTTACATTGTAGATCCCCGTTTGTTGGAATGCCTGGCCGAAAGTATTTGTATAGATAAAAATTAACGATAGCAATAAAGCAGGAATTGTCAGGCGTTTCATAATTTAAAATTTGTTGTTGTAACGAAGATATATTTAATCATTTGCTTTCGGAAGTTTTTGCAGATGCAGTTTGCCAGGCAGTCGTCATAGCATCCCGCAGCATATCCAATCGAACTTTTGAAAGTTCAATGAAAGTAGCGCCTTTAAGTCCCCACTTATTGGGAACAGGGTAAAATATGGCCGGATCAAACGAGTTAAACACGGATTGATCAATGAGAGATAATTTTACCATCACCCGGTTTTCTGCAGGCCAAAGCGTGGCGAAGGTTCTTTTGCCTGTGATCTTAAATGCCGGCCTGCCAAAGTGATCATATTCTTCTGTGCCAGGCAGAGATAAGGCAATTTGTCGGGCAGTTTCAATATCAATCATTCGTATTATTTTTTAGCAGCAAGGGCTACCTTAATACCGAGACCTATCAGAATGATCCCGGTAACCTTTTCCTGGATCAGCCAAATTCTGGGGTTCTGTTTAAAAAAGCCTTTGGCCTTGCCAAGCACAATAGCAACGATAACCAAAACAAGTGTACCCTGCAAGTCGAACCAGATTCCTAATGTGAAAAGCTGGACTTTAAAAAATGGTGATGAAGGGTCAATAAATTGCGGAAGAAAAGATAAGAAAAATACTGCCACTTTGGGGTTCAGTGCATTGGTGACAATACCCTGCTTAAACAGCTTCCATTGGTCAACTTTAACTGTATTTTCCCTGTCCTGACTATTTTTTTGTTTAGTGGAGAGTGCCCTAATACCGAGATAAATCAGATAAGCGGCACCGGCAAATTTGATGATATTAAACAGATTGGCAGACCGGGCGATAATAATTGAGAGCCCTAAAACCGCGGCGATAATATGCACAAAACATCCCAAAAAAATGCCCAAAGCCGAAACGATGCCCGCTTTTATGCCCTGCGAAATGCTGCGTGACGCTACATACAGCATATCATTACCTGGCGTGAGGTTTAACAATAGTGAGGCAATGAAAAACAGATAGATATTTTGGAAATTGAACATCTGATGAAGGCTATTTACCCGTAAAAATAACCAGATATTTATTAATTACCCGCTATTGAAAGAAACTTAATAACCTCGGATTTAAATTTTTTACCGGATAAATAGATGCCAGTTGTTTTGCCTGTAACTGCAAAGATAACCATCACCGCAAGCCCTAAATATATCTTAGATTCAATTGACAACAATAACATGGACTTGATAAACCATGGCGCCGCAAAATATAATCCAAGCCCCGTAAATGTAAAAAAGGCACCTGTATCGCAGCCGCAGTCTTCATAAAACAAGTTTAAGCGGTCTTCCCAAATCGTTTGCTCACTTGGGTTTAAACCCAAGTTGAGTGCTATCCGATATTTTTTTATCCGGTATCGAAAATTTCGGACTAGGGTCAGATCAAGCAGTAAAGTTCTGTCCTCCACTACGATGATTTTATTGTTCATACTAATTGAGTTGATTTATATCACGAAAAATATTCTACCAGGGCGCATAAAATAGCATATACAAGTAATACAGCACAAATAATACACATCCACATGCCAACTATAGCCATAGGCCCGCCAACAGGCAAAAAGCCGCCACCGGTTGCCGCGGACAGACCCCCACCGGCAAAGATTAAAATAATACCTACTATCAGCAGAACAATTAAAAGGATATAGATTTTTAACACCACATCACAAACCCATTTAAAGAAGCGTTTCGCATATCCGATTGTGTGATCGTAAAGCCATGTCCCAAACCTTGCAAGGGCCCCCGGTGTTTCTTGTGTATCTCCCATTTTCTTTGAATTTTGGTCTACCTACTCTTTGATACGGTTTTCGGTTGATCCGTTATTATTTAATTTATTCGATATAAGTTTCGCTTACTTTATAAAATCGTTGTTGTTTTATTCTATTTTGATAAAAAATTTATTTGTATTTAATATTTAGGAACTTGTTTGATTTGCTTCTGATAATGAGTAGCTTGCGATAGGATATAATGAATATTAATATAATTATACTAATATTTTTTTGATCTTCGAGATTTTTTTAAATGTTATTATTCACTTATTTACTTTGTTAAAATGCTGGCATGGAACACTTCTCGGCATTTTAGTTTAAATTTGAAAGTCCTGGTTTTAATCATCTTATAAATATATGTCTGCAGCAAATGACGGAAACGTGAGCCTTACTATTAACCAAAACGGTATCGCCATTATTAGCTTTTATCATCCTGCGCAAAATTCACTACCTACCCATTTGTTAGATGAATTGACAGAAGGGATAGTTGAGGCCGGTAATGATGAACAAACACGCGTTATTGTGTTAAAAAGCGAAGGGGAACGGACATTTTGCGCCGGAGCAAGCTTTGAAGAGCTATTGCAGATAAAAGACAAGCAGACCGGAGCCGAATTCTTTTCCGGATTTGCAAGGGTGATCAATGCCTGCCGTAAATCGCCTAAGATCATTATTGCTCGTGTACAGGGTAAAGCTGTTGGGGGGGGCGTTGGGCTTGCTGCTGCAGCGGACTATTGCCTTGCGACGGGGGCAGCCTCTATTAAACTAAGCGAATTGGCTATTGGTATTGGGCCATTTGTAATATCGCCCGCTGTGATACGTAAAATTGGCTTACCTGCCTTTTCCCAGTTAACCATACGCGCCGTTGATTTTCAAACGGCTGCCTGGGCCAAAGAAAAAGGGCTCTACAACGAAGTATATGAAGATATCGGCAGCATGGATACTGCGTTAAATGCGCTTGCGTTAAGGTTGGCATCTTATCATTTGGATGCGTTGACAGGCCTAAAACAAATATTATGGGAAGGCACCGAAAACTGGGACGAACTGCTTGCCGAACGGGCAGCAATCAGCGGCGAATTGGTACTATCGGAATTTACCCAACAAGCAATGCGGGGGTTTTTAAGCAGGAAATAGGCAAATTATTACTTGCATTCCCGGTCTTTAACAGAAATTCAATAAACTTCTTTTTTAGTAATAATTAATATTTTAACAACGGTTAATACTTTATGCTGATTTAGTTTTAACTTTATTAATGTCGCCTAATTTTATAAGGCGAATATACTTGAAGCCGATACACCTGTTAGTACAAAATCTATTTTGAATGGATCATCCGCCTAAAAATAGAACCATTATAATAATAAGCCTGCTTACAATTATTGTGGGCACTATAGTAATACTGGGCTGGTTATTTGGTGTACAGGTTTTTCAGTCCATAGTTCCGGGGTTTGAACCAATGAGGTTTAATACCGCCTTGTGTTTTATTTTATTGGGGAGCGCTTTATTGCTTACCCAATATCAAACCAGAAAATATAATACTTTACTTTTTATAATATTGTCGCTGCTTGGCACCCTGATTGGATTGATAACCCTGTGCGAGAATATTTTTCATTTTAATTCCGGTCTCGATCAATTATTTGTAACAGATACGGTGTTACTATCCCGCAGATACCCTTATCCTGGTCGTATGGCATCTAATGCCGCTGCCAGTTTCCTTCTAATGGGATTGGGCTTTTTAATCTTTGCCACCAAAAGACGCCTATTTCAAGTGTTGTCGCAGTTCTTTTTTCATATAGTAACCATTCTTTCGGCCATTGCATTAATTGGCTATCTGTATGGTGTCTCGTTATTCTACACGCTATTTTATGTGAGTTCAATGGCGACTCATACTGCCATTCTTTTTTTCATTTTATCGGTGGCGGCATCTCTTCTAAATCCCTCAATTGGTATTACAAGGCTGTTTACAGGTAAAAGGGTTGGCAATCAGATGGCAAAAAGACTTTTTACTTTAATACTTCTGATGGTTATCATATTCGGATCGTTCAAAGTGCAAACCCAGCGTTTCCAGGTATTAACTTTAGATTTAGGGATTTCGTTGCTGGCTGTTTGTTTTTTACTGGTAAGCCTGCTGCTGATATGGAACACAGCTAACTGGCTAAACAGGATAGATGTTCAACGGTCTGAAGCGGAAGCCGAAGTGAAATTGATGAATGCGGAACTTGAAAAAAGGGTAGAGGAGCGATCGGCGGAGATCCAAAAAAGTGAGGAGAAGTACCGGTCGCTTATTGAACAGGCATCAGATGCCATTTGTGTGATAGACTTTAAAAGGAATTTTACAGAAGTGAATGCCAGTATGTGCAAAATGATTGGCTATACCCGGGATGAATTGTTAAGGTTAAATGCGGAGGCGATTGTTGATCCCGAAGAGTTGGAAAGAGACCCCTTACAGCAAAACATGAAACTTCCCGGGCAGTCGGTAATTCGCGAAAGGAGATTTATGCGCAAAGACGGCACTGTATTTCCTGTTGAGATTAATGCTAAAATGTTTTCTGATGACCGCATCCTGGTTATTGTACGCGATATCACCAGTCGCAAAAAAATGGAAAGGGAGCTTAGGGAAGCTGAACTGAAATTCAGGACCATTGCCGAAAAATCCATGGTTGGTGTTTACATTGTTCAAAATAACACATTTGTTTATGTAAATCCCCGGTTTGCCAATGTATTTGGCTATGAAGCCCAGGAGTTGATAGGCGCCCCGAATCCAATAAATATGATTTTCCATGAAAGCTATCATGCTATTGTTGCTGAAAATGTGAGATTACGTATATCAGGCGAATTGGAAAGTCTGCATTATGAAGCGATGGGCAGAAAGAAAGATGGTACAATCAACTGGGTGGAAATTTATGGAAACAGGGTAATAATTGGGGAAGAGCCGGCAATCATCGGCTCGATGATCGATATTACTGAGCGGAAACAGGCTGAAGAACTTATTTTAAGGGAAAAGATGCTTTCGGATACAATAATAAACAGTTTGCCCGGGATTTTTTATTTGCATAACAAGCAATATAAATTTTTGCGTTGGAATAAAAATTTTGAGACAGTGATCGGCTATACTTCGGAAGAAATTGAAAAAATAAGCGTCAGCGATGTCATAGCCCAGGAAGACCGGGAGATAGTAGAAAAGGCCATTCAGAAAACATTTACTGATGGTTACGTGATGGTTGAAGCCAAAGCAATTACTAAAAATGGCGTTAAAATACCCTTTTTATTTACCGGCACCCCGGTTATGTATGAAAATCAACTTTGTTTGTTAGGAACGGGCATTGATATTTCATTACGGATAAAAGCCGAGGAAGAGCTACGATCATCTGAACTGAAGTATAAATTACTTTTTGAGAGTAATCCATTACCCTTATGGATGATTGCAAAGGATGATTTATCCATAATTGCTGTTAATGAAGCTGCTGCTAATCTTTACGGATATACAAGAGATGAGCTTTTGAAAATGAGCGTTACAGCATTAAGACCTAAAGAAGATTTTGAGCAGCAATTAGAGCGTTACAGAAAGGATGCGGGCGACTCAACAGATTTTGGTATTATCAGGCATCTTAAAAAAGATGGCAGTATCATGTTTGTTCAATTGATTGCCCATGATATTATTTTTGAGGGAAAATCGGTAAGACTTTCACTTACAAATGATGTTACAGAAAAATTGAAAGGGGAAAAGTCGCTTCAAAAATCTGAAGCTAACCTGCAAACGATCTTAAAGACTACTGATACGGCCTACGCCTTATTCGACAAGGATCTTAAAGTACTGTCATTTAACCAGAAGGCAATTGCATTTGTGAAGGAGCAATTCGGTCATTTCCCTGAAAAGGGTGACAGTCTTGCTGATTATTTTCCAGAAGAAAGGTTCCCCCAATTTAAGCAGTTTGCGCTTGATGTACTGAATGGAAACAATATAAACTACGAAGTTGATTATCCGAAACAAAGTGGCGGGGTGCGCTGGTACTATGTAAGATTGTTCCCGATAACCAATGATAATAAAGAGATATTAGGCTTGATGATGGCTTTGTATGATATAACCGAAAGGAAAAACGCCGAACAGGATCTGAAAAACGCCTACGAACGGATACAAAGCCATATCAACAGCATTAAAGAAATAGCCTGGAAGCAATCACACCTGGTACGCAGCCCTTTAGCCAATTTAAAGGCATTGTCGGCAATGCTGAAAGATGATCCGTCGGATGCCGAGGTACTTGAACACTTTCAATTTGAGCTGAACAGGCTCGATGATATTATTATTGAAATGGCGGATGAGGCTTCGGGGCAGGATGTGTGAGAAAAGATTCTAACGTTGACTTGTAACCAATACAAAATCCCTCAACCCTAAAAATTTGGCGTAACGTTTTGCGGCCGCAGTAATTGCTGCTTTATTTACTTTGCTCAACGGAGCAAACGGAAAAATCTCCAGTACAACAGTATTTTTCCTGAAACCACGCTTCCATACACCGGCGATACGCCCATTTATAACAATAGTATTATTGAAAATAGTTCCGCGCGGATCAGCTTTGTCAATATCTTTCGCGGCAATTGCCGCACTGCGGTCTTTATAGCTGACGATGTATTCGTCATAATTGGGCAGCAGAAAAGCAACTGGGGATTTGCTCGTTGAATCATGAGTTTGTTCTGCAAACCAATAGGTAATCCCTTCAACTACTGCGTTTGCCAATTTATCCTTCATCATTTCGAGTCCTGCTTTGCAGTCGGCTATGGTAAGGCCGCTCCACCACGCAAAATCGGGCAATGTAGCAGGGCCATGGGCGGTAAAATAGCGGTTGGCAAGGGCAGCCAGGGCTTCACTTCGGTCCAATCTCTCAGTTTGGGGCACCCGCTCGTCCAACAGGGCGTATGTAAATTGTTTTCCCCGTGTGCCACCGCTGCAAACAAGGCCATTTAATTCCATTTGCATCATAATGTGAACAAACCGTTGTTTATCCGTTGCTATGCCAGCATATTGTAAAGCATCGGCGATCTCGCTCCTTGTCAATTGTTTGCCACCCTGCAATGCGGCAGATAAAGCTTTTTCGCTTCGCGAGAATATGTGGCCATCCAGTTGGAGTTGCCGGTGACGGGTGCCGGCAATAGCCGTAACCCTGGGTGCGGTTAACTCAAGCATCCAGCGAATATCACCCGGTGAAACGAAATGCCAGGTAGGCCGCATTACATGGGTGCGGATAATGTTGCCATCTGCAAATGCTTTTTCAATTAGTGCATCAGAGGCGCCAAGCAAACGTTGGGCGATGGCCCATTTAGCTCCACCGTAATCCTGCGCTTGTATGGCGCCCATGTATTGTACAACGTCTGCAGGGTTCTTGAAAACAGGAAAGGCCAGGTGTTGGTTAAGAAGACGTTTCGAGGCAATATCAAAAGGCGTCATCAGGAATTCCCTTCATACAATCTTAACCTGTTTTTTATGTTCCGCACTTCCTCCTGGATGGCCTCAACTCTTTGCAGCAGATGAGTGATAGCTTCGATGCCTGCAACATTTATATCAAGTTCTTGGTGCATGCGGATCATTCTTTCCAGCTTTTGCAATTCAGTTTCGGGGATATATTCGGTCTGATCAATTACACTGATCTCTACCAGTCCGGCTTCATGAAGTGTCGAGATAAAAGTATATTCTACCTCATGCCAGGTGCAAAAATCGTTAGTCGATATTAAAGTTGCTGTTGTCATAGTCTCTAAATAATAAATTCTAAATCCTAAACGATAAATTCTAAACTCTAAATGATAAATTCTAACTTAGATAATAAGCCCTAAACTCTAAATTCTAATCTTCCGGACTTTCCGTCTTTCCGACTTGCGGACTCGTTAACTTTCACTCTCTTTTTTCGCTTTCAGCAAGTTCTGTAAATAACTCTTTCTGTTTGTCGGTCAAATTGGTTGGCAACAATATATCGTAGGTGAGGTATAGGTTGCCAAATTCGCCGTGTTTTTTATAAACAGGAAAGCCTTTTCCCTTTAGTTTTACTTTAGTGCCATTCTGGGTACCTTGTGTTACTTTTAATTTCACCTTGCCTGTCATAGTGTCCACGGTTATCTCTCCCCCAAGTACCGCGGTGTATAGATCGAGCTTCACGGTAGCATACAAGTCGCTTCCAAGTCTTTTGAATTTTGGATCATCGGCTATTGAAAAGGCAATATACAAGTCGCCTGCCGGACCACCGTTCGTTCCCGGACCACCATGACCGGAAATTTTTATCGTCTGCCCGTTATCCACACCAGCCGGAACAGTAATGCGTATCTGTTTGCCGTTTACTGCTAATGTTTGTTTGTGAGTCTCGCTCGCTTCCAGCAGGGTTAAATGCAATTCGGCATTATAATCCTGTCCTCTATATTTGGTCTGGCGTGCACTGCGGCCACCGCCTCCGAACATCGATTGGAAGAAATCAGAAAAACTGTCATCCCCGCCAGATCCTTCAAAACTTTCAAATCCTTGCGTGTTACCTCTGCCGAAACCACTCTGCTGCCTACCCTGCTGTTGCCTGG
>JANYAB010000099.1 GCA_025355225.1 Bacteroidota bacterium | reverse complement strand
CAATATCTTCCGGCAGACCGATCCTGTTGTACGGGACCAGTGTTAACAGTTTATCCAGTGCTTTGGGTGTTTCCCATGCTGTATGATTAATTGGAGTCTGTATGGCGCCGGGTCCAATACTGACCACTCTTATTTTATGCGGGGCCAGTTCCTGCGCCATGCTTTTCATCAGCATCATAATTCCACCCTTGCTGCTGGCATAATTTACATGGCCGCCCCACGGAATAACTTCGTGCACGCTGCTCATACAGATAATTTTACCGGCGGCACGGCTTCGTTCAGCTACCACTCCCCTACGGATGAACTCTCTTGCGGCTTCGCGCGAGCACAAAAATTGTCCGGTCAGGTTTATGTTGATCACCGTTTGCCATTGATCAAGGGTCATATCCACAAATTTGGAATCTTTTTGCAGCCCGGCGTTATTTACTAAAATATCAATTGTACCATATTGCTTATACAGTTCGGCGAACATGGCCTGCACCTCCCCCTCATGACTTACGTCGGCCTGATAAGCAAATGCCTCGCCACCTGCAGTTTTTATTTCACTTACTGTTTCATCGGCGGCAGCCTGGTTATGGGCATAGTTAATGAGCACCTTTGCCCCTGCCTGCGCCAACGCGAGTGCTACGCCTTTGCCTATGCCGCTATCGGCACCGGTAACTAATGCGGATTGTCCTTGTAATGATGTTGTATTCATAAGTCGATGTTTTTTAATGAATGCAATTTAAGGAATATAGATCGTCTGAATCAGAATTTTCAGAATTTAAGAATTGTCTGAATTACTTGTCTGAACGATGATTTTTAGGATTAAAGGATTGCTATGATTACAGTCAGATATGGAATTTTCGAATTGGCAGAATTCAAATAATTTATATGCAGACATATTCTGCATATTTATTAATTCGGTAAATTCTGATTCTGACAGAAAACCCAATAGACTAGTTCAAAAGCAAAATTTAAGTATATTACAATGATGATTGAAACCGATGTTGAAAGATTGATCCATGTACTGAAGCAACAAGCTGAGTTATTTTTATTAGATGCTAAAGAATTCTATCCTTTTGGCACTTATATTAATATGCAGAACGAGATCGTACCTGTTGGAGCCTATCCGGGAGGCGACCACCCGCGATCTTCTGAGGTTATTGACCTGCTGGAAAGAGGGTTCAAAGAAAGAAATCGATTACGAGAAAGCAAAATAGGTGCTATTGCGATAGATATTGTTATTCGAAAGAATGGTGAGGCACAGGATGGTATTAAAATACGATTTTTTGAAGGTGACAAGGACGTTTACAAACAATATCTTAAGTATACTATAAATGATAGTGATGTCGAGTTTTATACTTTTGAACCCACCTCATAATCACTAACCCCTATTTTACCTGGTCTTTACGAAATTACTTATAATGAATTTGCTCATACAAAAGCTGCCCCCGAGATTAGGAATCCTTCTTTTCGAATGCCCAAACCAGTAATATGCTGAATTATCTTAACTCAAATTCCCAATTTGCTGCTCAAAGAGCCGGCCCTTTAAATTGTTGTATTCAGTTGCGGTGATCGAACCACTATCGAATAGGGCTTTGTACTTTTGCAGCTGATCAGTTAAACTTACCGGTTGTTTCCTGCGGGAGCACAAAACTATAATAAGGCCTATTGTACCCAGCAGGAAACCAAGAAAAGCTCCGGCTATTGCTCCTATCTCTCGTTGTTCTCCAATAAGTGAGCAAAGCACCGCAAATACAACCCCGTGCACTATAATAATTAGTATAATATTAGACATTTCCATAACCAAACTCTGATACTTTACAGTAAAGGTTGAGGTTTTTTTTATTTGAAAAAATGACTGTGGTCACTTACTTGTTTGACATTGAATAATCCGGAGAGGATATTGGTCAACCATTTCAGCTTCAACAAGAAAGAATGATGAAGGCAATCCGTTGGCACCAAGAACCAAGGTTCAGGCGATGGAAAATGCAGGAAAAGAAGCTGTTGATTGCAAAGACGAGTAGTGTTAATTTAAAACTTTTTTCAGGACATGACTTACAAAGTAAGTATCTCTACAAAGCTTTAATATAATCCAAAAACAGATAAAGGGCTTTCTTTTTGTCTTCTGTCAGATTAAAATCAAGCTTGTGCATCAGGTAATCTTCCAGGTCAAAATCAGGTCTGTGGGGTAGTTCTTTCAGCAGTTCGGCACGATGGTCAAGGCCAAATTTCAGGGATTCATTAAATTCATCGGCAAACTCCTTTGGTATGGGCTTATTTGCTATCCAGGCGGCAAATACAAAGGGCAGGCCGGTTAGTTTTTGCCATTCTTCGGCAAGGTCATATACAAAGGGATATTGCGCCTTTTTGCCAAAAGTACGGTCGCCTATTTGTACAAATGCGGTATTTGGATCGGCAGATTGGGCATAGTCATCAGCTTCTGTAACTAGTTGGGGCTTTATTTTCCACCAGTTCTTCAGTAGCACACATGCAAGGTTATTGGAGGTACGCGATTGCGGGTCGAGCTGAACTATTTTTACATCTTTTATTTCACAATTACTGAATACAAAAACCGAATTAACAGGTCCGGTAGCGCCGATACAGTAATCGGAAACTATTTCCCATTGCGGCAGGTTCAGTATGGTCGCAACTGGTATTAGCCCTACGTCGACTTTGTCGTCAATCAGTTTTTGGGCGCAATCGGAAGGAATATCAAGACTCAGATCGATCTGGTCAATGATAGCCGAGTTTTGTATGCCGTATAAAAAGGGTTTGGTATTGGTATAGCTGACAGCTGATATTCTTATTTTTTCCACAAGTAGTGTTATGTTATCAATTCAGGACTTCTTGTCCCTTGTAATTCTTAAATCCGATCCCGATAGCTATCGGGACGAACACCCCAAATCCGAAATCATTTCAAATGTTGTGCATTGTTAAAATCAATGATCTCATATTTAGCGCCATCCCAGGTAACTTTGTAAAGGACGAGATTTTGATGCGGAAAGCTTTCCATTTCGGTAAGCGGTTTATTCAGCAAAATGCATAAAAGCAGCCGCAGCGCCCTGCCGTGCATACAAATAAGCACATTTTTTTCTTCGGGATGATCCATGATAACCCCGAGCGCTTCCAATTGCCTTACTTTAACTTCGTTAGGGCTTTCTCCTCCTTTAAATTTGCTGTCCAGGTTCCCGTCGAGCCAATCGCGCAACAGGCGTAAAAAGGCGGCTTTGTTTTTAGGTGTACTGGGCTGGCCTTCCAAAATTCCCCAGGCCAATTCGTCAAGACCGGCAAGCTTCTCAAATGGTATTCCGAGATCAATAAATGACTGGATGCTTTGCTGCGTGCGTTTTAATTCGGAAATGTATATCTTATCGAAAGGAACCGCCCTATAAGCATTGAAAAATAAGGCAGCTTGCTTGCGGCCTTCATCATTCAGATCGGTATCTCTCCCCCGCCCTTGTACAATTCCCTGTTTATTCAGGTCTGTTTGGCCATGGCGAACGATATATAGTGTTTTTATTAATGGAGATTTCACAGATTTATTTTTGATTCCACCGATTTTGTTAGTCATTTATCTTTCTATGCTTTCTCCTTTTGCCTTTCAGCTTAGTTAATTACCGGTAATTTATAAAATTGAGGTTTTACTTCGTCAGGGAACTCATAATCATTGTAATCGGTAACTACATTATACAAAGTATCCCGCTCAATGGGGTAGCGGCCTATTTGTTTTATTAGCTCTACCAACTGTTTGGTGCTCATGCCGGGATGCTGTTCCTCTGCCCCTGCCATTGAATATATTTTGGTGGTATCGTCCAGCGTGCCGTCTATATCATCCACACCGAAGTTTAGAGATAATTGCGCTGTATTCCGGCTGATCATTGCCCAGTAAGCCTTGATATGATCAAAATTATCGAGATATATGCGTGATATGGCATAATTCCGCAAGTCTTCCACCACTGTCGATTCTTGCACATGCGACATCTGGTTATCCTGGTTACGGAACTTTAATGGAATAAAAGTTTGGAAACCACCGGTTTTATCTTGTAGCTGACGTAAACGTTCCATGTGATCAACCCGGTGCCAATGTTGTTCGATGTGGCCATAAAGCATGGTGGCGTTTGACCGCATGCCCAATTTATGCCATTCTTCGTGGATGGCCAGCCATTGGTCAGCCGTACATTTGTCTTTAGCGATCTGCTCGCGTATCTCCGGGTGAAATATTTCAGCTCCTCCGCCCGGTATCGATTCCAAACCGGAGTCCTTCATCAGTTTCATCCCGGTGGCATAATCGATCTTAGCCTTTTTAAATATATAATGATATTCAACAGGTGTTAAGGCTTTTACGTGCAGTTCGGGGCGATGCGCTTTTATCCGGCTGAACAATTCAGCATAAAATGGGACATCGTACTGCGGTAGTACCCCTCCTACTATATGTACTTCTGTAACTGGCTCATTGTCGTATTTCTTTACGATATCCAGCATTTCGTCCATGGTATATTCCCACCCATCCGACCGTTGTTTGATGAGCCGGGAATATGAACAGAATTTGCAATCGTAAACGCAAAGGTTAGTTGGTTCGATATGGAAATTGCGGTTGAAGTAGGTTTTGTCGCCGTGTTTTTTTTCGCGGATAAAGTTGGCCAAAACGCCCAAATAGCCCAATTCCCCTTTTTCGAAAAGTAATGCGCCTTCATCAAAGGTGATGCGTTCGCTGTTCAGAACTTTTTGGGCAATGTGCTCTAAATCAGCAGGAAGATCAGGATTTTGAATTAATACCTCTAAATCACCAGACATAGCCATATTCGGAATATTTTGTCAAAGGTAATAAAAAGTGCAAATTTCACTTTCAAACCAGAACAGATAGTTTAAATCAACCGAATAATGACAATCAGTTTACGGTGAGGTGATGGAAGAAATATTAATTCCGTTGAAACAATCATCCTGGCAACCTAAAGGGTAATAGCCACAGGTAGATATTAAGCCATTATTTTTTGTTTCGAAATAAATATCGTTTGTTTTAGGATCAGCCTTAAGCCAAACTGTAGCAGCCATATTATATACCTCGTCTATAGTGACGGCGCTGGCTCCCTCGTTGCTGTGTGTATTTAGGTTATTCCCGCTCTCCTGCCATTGTTTAACAATGGTCCGATTAGTACTATTTGCCCCTCCCGCGTAAGCAAAATAATCACGCGAAATAACCATCCCGTTATTTATCACCAATATTGTTTCGCTAGCTGCCCCCGTAAATGAGGCGGTGGTAACAGTGTACGTATAATTATTATGAACTTTATTTTTATAGTTGGTCCAAGCGCTATAACTATCATTATAATCCAACGAGCCGTTTCCCTTCTTAGCATTAATTGCAGCGTCCTTTTTACAGGCTGATAGGGCAAAGACTATAGCAACAATAAGTAAACTACCTCTTTTCATGAGATGGACGTTTTTTAGAGATACGCTAAATTTTACCATGATGATACAATGATTAACAAATAATCTCAGTTATTTTGGGAACTTATACTTTCGCAAATGAAAATCGAAACCATAGCCATCCATGCCGGCAACCATAACGACGAATCCTCGAAAGCAGTCATCCAGCCCATCGTTTTATCAACCACTTTTGTGCGCGATGAAGATGGTTCTTTTCCTGCCGGATACATTTATAGCCGGTCATCCAACCCTAACCGCACTTCGCTGGAAAATGTGCTGGCAAAACTGGAACGCGGCGCTGATGCGGCAGCTTTTTCATCAGGTAATGCTGCCGGAATGACGGTTTTTCAAACGCTGGCGCCTGGTACGCATGTGATTTGTCCGGATGATATGTACCATGGTTTGCGCAACCAGCTTAAGACCTTGTTTGCGGGTATTTTAGAGTTCGATTTTATTGATGTAAATGATGAAGCTGTTCTGACATCACACATTAAGCCGAAAACTGGCCTGATATGGATCGAAACGCCATCAAATCCATTGCTCAAAATAACTGATATAAAAAAGGTAGTGCAGATCGCTCGTGGTAAAAATATAAAGGTAGTCTGCGATAATACCTTCGCCACGCCAATTGGTCAGCAGCCCCTTGCACTCGGAGCCGACCTGGTAATGCATTCCTCTACCAAGTATTTCGGAGGGCACAGTGACCTGATGGGTGGCGCTTTAATAACACCTGAAAAGAATGAATGGTGGCAAAAGATCCGCCAGGTACAGGAAATGGGCGGTGCCATACCGTCGCCCATGGATTGTTATTTTTTGGCCCGAAGCATTAAAACGCTTCCATATCGTATCCGTGGCCACGTGCATAATGCACAGCTTTTAGCTGAATACCTCGAAAAGCATCCCAAAATTGAGAAGGTAATGTATCCGGGCTTACAGTCGCATCCGCAGCACGAGATTGCTAAACAACAAATGCTAAACTTCGGTGGCATGCTTTCCTTCCTGGTAAAAGCCGGCGCTGATGAATCCAAAAGAGTGATCAACAAATTGAAAGTTTTCACACAGGCAACCAGCCTGGGCGGAGTAGAAAGTTTGATCGAACACCGGGGCTCTGTTGAAGGCCCTGATACAAAAACTCCTCAAAACTTACTTCGCGTATCCGTAGGCCTGGAACATATCGACGATTTGATTGAGGATATGGAACAAGCGTTAGGTTAGTTCATAGTCGATAGTCCATAGTCGATGGTCTGTAGTTTATAGTAAAATTAAAACTATCGACCATGGACTATGGATCATTAACTCTTAAAATAAGACATCGCTTCTTTACCCAATCCTCTTCTCAAAATACCTATCTGGCCAATGGTATAGGCCTGGTGATGATTAATGAATGCCCACAAACCGGCAAGGGTATTATCAAATGGAAATATGGGATGTTTAATTTCAATAGTGCTGTTTAATGCTTCTTCGGGAAGATTTTCTAAACCCGTTCTGATTACCGAAGCATCCTCGTTCCATTTATTTTTTATCTCGTTTAATGTAGGCAGCTCACTTTTAGGTGCATTAAAATCATCGGGGCTTCCGCCTTGTTTTGTATAGAAATGATCTCTCCATTTCACTTCCACTTTCGAGCCGCCTATGTTGGCCAAATTTGCATTTGCCCATAAAAGGTGGCCTGCTAACCATTTAACGCTATTCATCGGATCGGCTACACATTTGTTAGCTTCTTCGTCGCTGATATCTGCGATAACATTGTTAAATAACACGTTGTGAAGGTCGTACTGTGCTAATAGTTGTTTTTTGGCTGACATAATTTTAAGGTTTTAATTTGTAATTAGTCAAACTTACTGACAATATATGGCGCTGGCGGGGTACAAATACGCCAATATAAAGGGCTGTTTGCGCCGAAATAGGCGAAAGCTGAAAGCCAGGAAACTAGCTGAAAGCAGAAAGCTAAAAGCAAAATGCCAGCAAAGGAGCTGAAAGCAAAAAGCTTTGGACTTTCTGCTTTCAGCTTTTCGCTTAAGAAAGAGAAATTAAATTTGGTGGTTTCATAAATATCCTTTTATATTTGAAACATTATTTGGTAGCAATACCAAAATCAATTCCCAAAACGGGTTTTGGTTTATAAAGAAGCGGCGAGAGATCAGGCTCAACGACCCGCTGGCAACCCTCCCGGTGGAGAAGGTGCCAAATCCTGGCCCGGTGAATGGATCCCGGGGGATATAAATTAATAACCATGCGAAGTTTAAAAACATTTTTCTGTAATCTCTTTAAGGCCCACAGTTCTTCATTTGCAAATAGCTATAACAATGGCTGTATGTGTATGTGTTGCTGCTGTTGTTAACTTAACAATGCGCTGGCTTTTCTTTATTTAAAAGAAAGCGTGTTCTTCACAAAAGATATTTTTCTTATTGTGCCTTAATTCTCAGATAATCTTATTTAAATTATAAACCATTAAAATCTTACCCATGTCATTAAAATTTGAAACACTTCAATTGCATGCCGGACAAGAGGCTGATCCAACCACTGGTTCCCGCGCCGTGCCGATCTATCAAACAACTTCCTTTGTATTTAAGAATGCCGAACACGGTGCAAACCTGTTTGCGTTGAAGGAATTTGGGAACATTTACAGTCGTATAATGAACCCTACCACCGATGTTTTCGAAAAACGCGTCGCGGCGTTAGAAGGCGGTGTAGCTGCGTTAGCAACCGCATCAGGACAGGCGGCCCAGTTTCTGGCCCTAAATAATATTCTGCAGGTGGGCGATAATTTTGTTTCATCACCTTTTCTTTATGGCGGCACATACAATCAATTCAAAGTATCGTTTAAGCGTCTGGGCATTGATGCCCGTTTTGCTAAAGATGACAGCGCCGAGAGCCTTGAAAAGTTAATTGATGAAAAAACAAAGGCCATTTACCTTGAAACTATCGGCAATCCAGAGTATAATATACCTGATTTTGATAAAGTAGCGGCTTTGGCCAAAAAGTATGATCTGCCACTTATAGTTGATAACACTTTTGGCGCAGCAGGTTATTTGTTTCGTCCCCTGGAGCACGGTGCACATATAGTTGTGCAGTCAGCAACTAAATGGATTGGTGGTCATGGCACCAGCATTGGCGGTGTTATAGTTGATGGCGGCAATTACAACTGGGGTAATGGCAAATTTCCTCAGTTCACCGAGCCATCTGAAGGCTATCATGGACTTGTTTTCTCCGATGTATTTGGCATTGGAGGTCCTTTTGGCAATATTCAATTTATTATCCGGGCAAGAGTTGAAGGATTACGTGACTTTGGCCCTTCCATGTCGCCGTTTAACTCGTTCCTGCTTATACAAGGTCTGGAAACGCTTTCTTTGCGTGTTGAACGCCATGTGGCGAACGCGCTTGAACTGGCTAAATGGCTGGAACAGCACCCGCAGGTTGACAAAGTTAACTACCCGGGACTGGCATCATCACGTTACCATGCCCTTGCTAAAAAGTATTTAAAAAATGGCTTTGGGGCTGT
Source organism: Bacteroidota bacterium (assembly GCA_025355225.1). Taxonomy (GTDB): domain Bacteria; phylum Bacteroidota; class Bacteroidia; order Sphingobacteriales; family Sphingobacteriaceae; genus Mucilaginibacter. Next base: position 3,172 of record JANYAB010000099.1, on the reverse strand, counting down.
TTTATCATTCGAAATAAAAGGTGATAAGGAAAATGCAGGTCATTTTATCGACAGCCTGCAACTGGTGAGCCACCTGGCAAATGTCGGCGATGCCAAAACTTTGATCATACAGCCATCAGCAACTACCCATCAGCAGCTTTCAGATGAAGAACAGCTTGCAGCAGGTGTTACACCTAATTCATTGCGCATTGCTGTGGGTATTGAACATATTGACGATATAAAGGCAGATTTTGAACAGGCATTTGCCAAAATAAAGGAGCATTCGGTAGAATTAGCGTAGAGTTTTTTTTAGTTTTTTTTAAGTGATATAACTAAGTTATTACGGATAGTGGCCGACAAGAATCGGCTGCTGCCGAAATAACGATTAACAGAATGAATACACAAATATTTAAATATTCGCAGGCATTCAAGCTCGAATCGGGTAAGAAATTAAGAGAGCTTCAAATAGGTTTCCATACTTATGGTAAATTAAATCAGCACCGGGATAATGTAGTATGGGTTTGCCACGCACTCACTGCAAACTCAGATGTGCTTGATTGGTGGAAAGGGTTGTTCGGAGATAATAACTACTTTAACCCGGATGAGCATTTTATTGTATGTGCCAATATTTTAGGCTCACCTTATGGCACTACCAGTCCCTTGAGTATTAACCCCGCAAACGATCAGCCTTATTATTTATCATATCCCCAATTTTCGGTGCGCGACATAGTTAAAGCGCATCAGTTATTGGCTGAACACCTTGAAATTAAGGATATCAAAATAGTGATTGGCGGTTCATTAGGTGGGCAGCAAGCTTTGGAATGGTCGATAATGGAACCAGACCGTATTAAGAACCAAATCCTGATCGCGACAAACGTTAAGCATTCACCCTGGGGCATTGCCTTTAACGAGTCACAGCGTCTTGCTATAAGTGCCGATCGTACCTTTTACGCCAATGCACCTGACGGTGGTCAAAAAGGGTTAAAGGCTGCCCGTAGTATAGCATTGCTTTCCTATCGCAGTTATAAAACCTACACTGTAACGCAACAGGAAGAAAAGGACAACAAAATAGATGATTTTAAAGCATCGTCATACCAGAACTACCAGGGAGAAAAATTGGTGAACCGTTTTAACGCCTATAGCTATTGGTATTTAACTAAAGTGATGGATTCGCACAATGTTGGCCGGGGCAGGCGCAGTATAGAAAAAGCATTGAGTATAATAAAAGCTAAAACACTGGTTATTGGCATTAAAGGCGATTTGTTATTTCCTGTGGAAGAACAACAATATATGTTCAGGCATATTCCTACAGCGGCTTATGCCGAATTCGACTCGTTTTATGGTCATGACGGATTTTTGATAGAAACGGAAGTATTAACAAATATTATCACCTCTTTTTTTAAAACAGACGTAAAGGGGAAAATTATTGAATTGCAACAAACAGCATAATGAGTAAAAAACTGACTATTGGGTTATTTGGCTTTGGCGTTGTAGGCCAGGGACTATATGATATTATAAGAACCAAAAATTTAAACATCGAGATCGTTAAGATATGTATAAAAGATGGGAGCAAAAAACGCACACTCCCCTCCCACCTTTTTACGACAGATAAAAATGAACTGCTCAACAACCCGGAGATCAATACTATCGTTGAGCTGATCAACGATACTGAAGCGGCATTTGAAATTGTTTCAAGGGCCTTAAGTACTGGTAAGAATGTAGTTTCTGCAAGTAAAAAAATGATTGCCCTGCACCTTAATGAATTGATTGAATTACAGCACAATTATGGCACTTCGCTTCTTTACGAAGGTGCTGTTTGCGGCAGTATTCCCATTATCCGCAATCTTGAGGAGTATTATGATAACGAATTACTGCATTCAATCTGTGGCATTTTTAATGGTTCGTCCAATTACATTCTTTCAAAAGGGTTTATTGAAAACCTCGATTATGATTCGGCCTTAAAACAGGCCCAAGATCTTGGCTTTGCCGAGACTGATCCTACAATGGATGTTGGTGGTTTTGATGCCAAATTCAAGCTGGTTATTGCGGCGGCTCATGCTTATGGAGTTGTGGTAAAGCCGGAAGAAGTTTTTAACCTGGGGATTCAAAGTCTATCGGCTTATGATTTGCAATATGCCCGCGAAAAGAATCTGAAAATAAAATTAGTCCCCGTAGCTAAAGAACTTGACGACAGGCATGTGGCTTTATTCGTTTTACCCAAGTTTGTTAATGAAACTGAGTTCTTGTATAATGTTGAATACGAATATAATGGCGTGATAGTACAGGCTGCCTTTGCCGATCAGCAATTCTTTTTTGGTAAAGGAGCAGGGGGCCACCCAACGGGATCGGCAGTATTATCAGATATCGCAGCTCTGCGCTATGATTACCAATACGAATATAAAAAAGCGAAGGAAAAGAAAGACTTAAACTTCACCAATGACATCGAGATCAATATTTATTTACGATATGTTGATGACGATTTAGTTGAAGCATTAGAATTTGAACATATTCATGAACGCTATTATTCAGGAAGTTATAAATTTGTTATAGGGAAAATCAATCTTCAAAAACTGATCGATAATCAATCTCGTATATTGGAGGACAAGGCCTTCATAGCCTTTGCCGATCAGCTAGCAGGGGTCAGTTTAGCCCCGGCAAAAAAACAAACAGCCGAAGTATTTTAATTACTTTAATGTTTATGAAACAGAGGCCCCGGTTAAGGGGCCTTTTTTGTCATTTTGTTTTAGGGAGACAGAACGTATTATATTACCCTGTCCAGATCCCAGGCTTCCAGGTAATCGGCCACACGCCGGAGGAACGACCCCCCTAAAGCTCCGTCCACTACGCGGTGATCGTATGATAATGACAGGAACATCATGTGCCTGATAGCTATCACATCGCCCTGCCGTGTTTCGATAACAGCCGGTTTTTTCTTGATCGCGCCTACAGCCAATATGGCCGCCTGCGGTTGGTTAATAATGGGGGTCCCCATTAAGTTCCCAAAAGAGCCAACATTAGTAATGGTAAAAGTGCCATCCTTTACATCATCCGGCTGCAATTTATTGTTACGCGCACGGTTGGCGAGGTCGTTTACGGCTTTGGTGAGCCCGGTAAGGTTTAATGCATCCGCCTTTTTTATTACCGGAACAATCAGGTTGCCGCTGGGCAATGAAGTGGCCATGCCGATATTAAT
>JANYAB010000090.1 GCA_025355225.1 Bacteroidota bacterium | reverse complement strand
CCCGGTATTTCTGCAAAAAAGATAGATCTGTTTTATCAGGTCGGCGCGGCCCACCACAACTCCACCTAATACTCTTCCCTGCCCGTCAATCCATTTAGTGGCCGAATGTACCACCAGGTCTGCTCCGTAATCAATCGGTCTTTGCAATAAAGGTGTAGCAAAGCAATTGTCCACGTTTAAAATAAGTCCGTGTTTTTTTGCAAATTGCCCTGCCCATTCGAGGTCGATCACTTCCAGTTGCGGGTTGGTAGGCGTCTCCAGGTAGATCATCCTGGTGTTTGGTTGTACTGCCGCTTCCCATGCGTCATTATCGCCGGCGGGTACCAGGGTACAGGAAATCCCATATTTCGGCAAATACTTTGTTACCATAGTAAAAGTACTTCCGAATATAGAGCTGCAACAGATTACGTGATCTCCCTGTTGAAGTAACGCAAAGAACGATGAAAATATCGCACTCATGCCCGTCGATGTAGCGAAACCTGCTTCGGCGCCTTCCAGCGCACACATTTTTGCGACAAATTCGTCAACGTTGGGATTGCTGAAACGGCTATAAATATTATCATCCGATTCATCAGCAAACGCGGCACGCATCGCTTCAGCTTCATCAAACGTAAAGCTGCTGGTAAGATACAATGGCGTTGAATGTTCTTGTTGCTGGGTTTTTTGTGTTTGTATGCGTATAGCCTGGGTAATCGGATCTAATTTACGGGACATGGTATAAGATTAATGAGATATATTATTGAGCGGGGTGCACAAACACCTGCGATTTGATTGTAGCTCCTGCACGCATTAACGTTGCTGCAACGGAGCAATATTTGTTTACAGAAAGTTCAACGGCCCTGGCGGCCTTATCGACATCAATATCCCCATATAAATGAAATTCGATCGATATGGATTCCCATAAAGATGGCTCCTTGCCGACTTCGCGCTCGCCGTTAACCGTCATTTTATAGTCAATCACTTCCTGTCGCTGTTTTTTTAATATGCTGATCACATCAATGGCCGAGCAGCCGGCCAGGCCCATCAATAAGGTTTGCATAGGGCGTACACCAAAATTTTGGCCACCGCTTTCGGGGCTGCTGTCCATTTTAATGCTGTGCCCGTTCTGATCGCTTGCCACAAAGCCGAAATCACCGCTAACACGCGAAAGTTGAATAGTAGGCATGGTAATTTTGTTAAAGCCGCAAAGTTACTATTTTTAAGAGCGATTTTTGTCATCGAAAAACAATTCTGCGTGTTTGCAATAAATCCCTAATTTTAAACCGATGAAAAAAATATTGCTATTAATCGTATTAGTTTGCACTGCAGCCTTTTGCTTTGGCCAAAAGCGTTTGCTGTCATATGACGACCTGAAATTTTTATTGATCAATAACCTGCAAAGGACGGATACGTTTATGATGGCAAAAGGCTATTTGATAACCGGTAAAAATAATACAAAAAACAGGAGTTACAGCTCAGAAACAGCTGGTAATAACCATGTGATCGTTGACGTCCGCCTTGACGGGAAAAGACTGTTTATAGAAATTCAAACCAACGAACTGAGTCAATATGACCTTATTCATAGTTCGATAGCACAATATATCAGCAAGGATTCGGCGGTTGCAGATGTGCAAACCTATACCGTAAAGGAATTGGGCACTATTTACATTACCGTTAATGATACCGCGCCATATGATCCCTTAAAACGCGAATATGACATTCATATCGTCTCGGATAAACATATTACAGCTTATAATTAATTGATTTGAAGATTTGGTAATTTGAAAATAAAATCAATTGCTCAATTTGGTAATTTGAAAATTTGAAAATGACCTCATAATTAGTCAATTTGAAAATGACTTCCTCAAAGGGCATTTTTAAAATTTCAAATCAGCACATTTTCAAATTAACGGTCCTTCACCGGTATTACCAGCTTCAAACCCGACCAGGTATCGTCAACGGCACATACTTTAATATCAACCAATCCGGCTTTTAATGCAAAATCTCTGATTAAATTTTCGGTAATATCCGTAGCTACTTTCGATGCCTTTTTTGGCCACGATACCCAAATTATGCCATTCGGCTTAATTCGCTCTTTTAATCCCGGGAGCAATGCCATGTATTCGGCCTTATCCTTTGTAAAAAAATGAATAAAATCGATTTTCATGTCTTCCTTGTTTTCAAAATACAAATTGGCAGGCAGATCAGTAAAAAGCTCAAAATAATACTCCGGAGCATCGATGAGGTCAACATAAAAGCCATCCTTAATCCCCAGCTTTTTTGCAAGGGGAGTACCCGAATAACCCGCTGTTTGCTTTATTATCTCGTCCCCCATTCCCATAAACCATATTGTGTTTTTTGATCAACCGAGTGACCGGATTGCTTTAGCGACAGCATAATTTGTCCGCGGTGATGTGACTCGTGCGAGATCAGGTAACCCAAAAAAGCAGTAGCATTA
>JANYAB010000078.1 GCA_025355225.1 Bacteroidota bacterium | reverse complement strand
TCTGCAACCCGATATGGCAACATAATGCCCAGGACGTATCCCCAGGATAATGGCTACGTATTAAGTTTCGGCAATACTTCTTTTGCTCATTATTTTGCAGGTGTTTTGGTTGACAGTGGCAACTATAAAAAAAGCCCCAATAGTCTATACCAGTATACCATTTTTATAAACGGTAACAATTCATCCTTTACAAATCAGGTGATCATAAAAAAGGATACCCTTTTGTTTATCCCCGGCAATCCTGATGCGGCAACGGGTTTTTACGTCAAAACCGGTAATGATCCTTTATTTAAATAAAGACTCTTCACTATTTCCTATTCAACGATGGAATTAAAAAGCCCCTCAGCGCACGGTCTTTTATGCACCAATCTGGATTTAACTTTCACAAAATAAGGTGTTTTAACGGGTTGACAGAAGATTTTAATATTGCTAACTTTATTTGCGATAAACTTAAATTCATTAGTATCATGATTGGACAAGACATTTCTACTATCATACAAACGTATGATGGCCAGCAGGAAATTCAACCAAATCAAGGATTTCAAGATCCTGATTTTGAAACTGAAATGAAATCTGTGGGCTGGGAAGTAAGCGAGCCATGGTGTTCGTTTTTAGGTATACTTGGATGGACAAAAGCATACACGTCTTTCCCCGACACACTTGCGTGGGCCAATAAACTTTTTTCGGGCAATTCGCAGCAGATGGCCCGAAATTTCCATGCCGATCCCACCTGGCCGACAAGTACTACCGCCCCCGTTGTAGGTGCGTTGTGCATTTGGGGAGATGGTGACAGTACAATTTCAGGACACACAGGGACCGTAATTGCCGTAGATCCGGACGGGGTCCATTTTACTACCGAAGAAGGTAATACTATACCCGACGGCAATCCCGGTAACGAAAGAGAAGGTTATATTGTGGCCACCCACACCCATGCATTAGGAGCACCACATAAGGATACCGGCCTGAATTTCATAAGGTTTATTTTACCGGTAGAGCCCAACTAAAATAACACTGTATTTGTCCCTGCGTCTTTAAGCAGTTTTGTTTTGCGGAAGTAGAATGATTTCGGGGGGTGCAAGCTTCCAAAAAGGAAGTCCGGGTTTAATTAAATCCGGGTAAGGCGAGCACTTGTGAAAAAAGTATTTTTAAAGATTTATATGTACGTATTATTTCCGTATATTTGAATTGTATATAGGATGAAATGGAAAAGCAATTAACACTATCTGAAAAAGCCCGGTTTGATGCCAAGATACCAAAAGTTCAGAAAGAGCTTTTTGAATACGCTGCCAGTTTAGGTGGATTTAGAACGCTCACCGACTTTATTATTAATACGGTGCAGGAAAAAGCAAATGCCATTATTCAGGAACACAACACGATTATCGCATCCGAAAAAGACCGCAAGATATTTTTTGACGCATTCATGAACCCATCGGGGCCCAACCAAAAATTGCGCGAAACCGCTGAGCGTTATAAGGAATTCATGAAGGATAATAAATGAGCCTCAAAATAGGGCTGCGGAATTCTTCCCTGAATAAAAGAGATTTCAGTTGCGGCAAAGCAATGCTGGATAATTACATTCATTTCCAGGCAGGGCAGGATATAAAACGTAAACTCTGCGTAGTGTTTGTCCTATTCGAGGATACTGTAGTTAAAGGTTACTATACGCTTTCCAACGCCTCTATCGCGGCCCTATTGGTACCAGAAAACATTCAAAAAAAGATGCCAAAAGCCTATGAAGCATTACCAGTAACTTTATTGGGCAGACTGGCTATTGATAAAAAATTCAAAGGGCAAGGACTGGGCGGTATCCAATTAATAGATGCGCTTAAACGCAGCTATGAGATTGCCGGCAACACTTTAGGATCAATCGGCGTTGTAGTTGCCCCTTTGGACGATGATGCGGTTGCATTCTATAAAAAATTTGGATTTATTAGTTTACCTGATAGTGGAAAGATGTTTCTTCCAATGCCTGATATTGCAAAGTTGGGGCTTTAGTGCCTTGGATGCCCGAAATTTATAACTCACAACCCAACCGTGATAGATTTGAAATCCGCGAATATTAAACTCAATGCGTCATGTTATAATACATTTGCTTAGAGTTGCCATAATTGACCAGTATTGCCAGCACATGTCGATTGTCCGCTTCAATATTTACAGCCGAAAAATCCTGGATAGGTTTAGCTGGATCGCCGGAGTTGGCGGGCACCCATACCGGTGATGAACTTAGTATTTCGAGCAATTGTTTATCGAAGCTTTTGTTATAGCCTCTACCAATTATTTTAGGGTTGATGACCTTACCTTCGGGAGTAATATCAAAGCCAATTAACACCTTAAAATGATCGGTTTCATTAATCAGCCGGGTTACTTTCTCCTCTATCATGCCAATAAAGTCCACGGGTGACGCAGCAGCGACAAATTGTTTCAGTTGCTGATGTCGCTCAAATACTTTACCATTAAAGTACATGTCTTTTTCAAGGGTGTCGCCTTTTTGGCTAAGTATATCCCACTCCCCCTCGCGCTTGTCGTTAACATAATTACCTGCCGTAAATATGGTGTTGGTATCGTGGTTATAAGCTTCATAAGGGCCATCAAGCAGACCGTTCTTATAATATTCAGCCCGGTCTTTGTTGCCGTTTCGATAGTAGTCTATCCACCAGCCATTCTTTTTGCCATCTTTATATTCACCATATCCCCGTAGGTAATTGCTCGTATCGGGCGGTTTAAAACCACGTGACCATTTCATACGATAGGTGTAAAATTTATTGTAATACACAAATTTGCCGTGCGGAATGTGCAGGCTTTTATCCTTAAAGGTGCCGGCCTGCATAATAGAGTTGTGCATATCATACTGCTGCATCAGCCACGAAGTATCAGAAACCTGTCTCACCAGGATATAGGAAAGCGCCTTTACCGAGTCGATGCGTTTGTCGTCGACGTCTAAAAACGTTCTGTAAACCTGAGCCCTGGCCCCGCAAACCGTAAAGAGTATAAGAAGTAGAATAAAATATTTTTTCATCTGTCATAAAGCGCAAGTGAGTAAAGGTATGGAAATTTT
>JANYAB010000044.1 GCA_025355225.1 Bacteroidota bacterium | reverse complement strand
GAAAAGAAAATAATGGTCGCTAATGCCATTAGTGTACCTGGTATGCCAAATGCCAGCCGGGGGCCATAATTGGCGTACACCCAGGGGATCAGCATGGTAGATATCATTGAACCGGCGTTGATACTGAAGTAAAACCATCCGTATACTTTCGAAAGAAGGTCCTGGTTTGATTTATCAAACTGGTCGCCCACATTGGCCGATACGCACGATTTAATGCCACCGGCGCCTATTGCGATCAGCACAAGACCAGTAGTAAATAAATTCAAGTTGGTTGTAAATGATGAAGTAAATAAGTTACCCAGGCAATAAATGAGGGATACATATAATATTACCTTGTATTTTCCAAAAAACCAATCGGCCATGATACCGCCCACAAGTGGCATGAAATACGAAAGAGTTACAAACAAATGGGTAACTTCGTTGGCATGCGCCTCTGCTTGAGGAGTTAACGAGGCTACGTGCAACGGATTATAAAACTGGGCCACCAGGAAAGTTACCAGTATAGAACGCAGGCCATAATAGCTGAAGCGCTCGGCGGCTTCGTTACCAATTATAAAAGGTACGCTTTTGGGGTACTTGGATTTTTGAGCCACAGGAGCTGCTGCCATGTCTTGAGTCATAGTTAATTATTGAAAAGTTCGACTAAAATACTATTATTCTGGTAAATCAAAATTATATATCGAAAGTATTGTAATGTGGTAGGTTAATATTTGGTGAACGGTTGATTAGGTTGATGAAGTGAGTAGTTGATTGTGCGGAATTGAAAATAATGTGCTTTTTGCTTCTTAACCTCCCGATTGCTATCGGGACCAACTTAATCCAACCCAATCAACTAATCAACTAATTCTTCGCTGCCGCTTTGTCTATTTCGGCTTGTTTCTTTGGGTCGATATAATCAGCGTCATGATTATCGGGCATATTTCTCATGTCCAGGTTATCCGCAAATTCCCACCGGCCATTTTTAAAACGATAACCATTGTAGCTAAGATCCGGGCCAAACGATTCGGGTTTGTCTTTTTGTTTTTTATCAGGGGGAATCAGATGGTCAAATACAATCAAATGTTGTTCAGGCTCATATTTCAATAACATGGAAACCTGCCTGGCATATTCAAACACTATCCGTTTCCGGGTTTTGCCATTCCCGTAAAATACAGGCATACCTAATACCGGGTGTCCATTTTTAAAAGAAAGTACCTCAATTACTTTTTTGTTCGACTTGATTGTATTGCCTTTCCACCCCAGCAGAACATAATATGGGTTTTGCTCAGCGTAAACAGGTATTATTTTATAATATTGCGCCCCAAACCATTTGGTGTTGTCGGTAACGGTATCTTCTGCGTTTTTTATTAAGGGGCTGTAATCCTCCAGCGGATACATCAATAATTTTTCGCCGGTATTCATTTGTACGGTTCCGTAAAAACGATAACTGCCATCATCATAAGCGATATGCCAGGTCAATATCCGAAAACGATTATCAGGTGAGTTCAGTATAGTGATACTTTTAACGGAATCTAAAGGGAAATTGAAAGAGTGAGGTACTTTCAGGGCCTTTACCAGGGTTCTGATAAACTCAGTATTGGCGTTTATACGCTCCATCTCGGTGTCCTCGTTGATGAGCTTTTTGCCCAGATCGGTTAAACTGTCCTGGTACATGGTTAATCGTTTGATGTTCCCACTTTCGTCGGAGTGCTGGGCAACGGCTATGCCACAGGTGATTAGAAACATAAAAGCAAATATAAACCCTTTCATTGTTGTCCGAAATATTTTGAATAAAGGGTATCGGTAATCAATACCCTGTTAAATTCCTTGTTATGTAATCCCTTTATTAGCTTTTTATCCCCGGTCCACAAAAGCGCGTTCGTGTCCATTGCTAAAGCTACAAAAGGAATATCTTTCTCATCAATTTCGCCTATCATTTCGTAAGCCAGGCCCCAGTTTTTAGCGGATATATCATTAATATCGATGAATTGAATATGTTGAATAACGTAAGCTTTGGCTACTTCGTATTCAAGTTTGTTAAAGCCGGTCAGGCCGATGATTTTTTCTGTATGAAGATTAAGTTCTTCTAACAGAAAAGTTGGCGATAAATATTGAATTTCAGCTGGTTTGTTTAAAAGTAACTCGCCCATCTTACCCCGTGAACTTAAGATTGCACTAAATACAATATTAGTGTCAACAATAATTTTCACTTACTTGTTGGGATGTACTTGTGTTTGTTTTTATCCCACCACCCTTGATTTACTTCAGCGGCAAGCTTATCGATATCTGCTTCGGTAGCGGTACTTTTAGATACAATCTCCTTGTACCGGATATAGTCCAATGATTTTTGAATGTCTTCCAAATTGACATCAGACGATATTCTGATAATTATTTCGTTGTCCTTATTCTCGATTATCACAACACTAAGATACTAAAAATTCGACAAATTTGCTCACTCTAACGCAAATTTTCAATAACCATTGCACTGGCTCCACCACCACCGTTACAAATTCCGGCGGCGCCATATTGGCCGCCATTTTGCTGCAGTACATTTAATAAAGTTACCATAATCCGTGCGCCCGAGGCACCCAGTGGATGCCCTAAAGAAACCGCACCTCCATTAACATTTACCTTTGAAGGGTCGAGGTTCATCTGTTGGTTATTGGCAATGGATACTACTGAGAATGCCTCGTTTATCTCAAAATAATCAATTTGCCCGGTTGATAGGCCTGCCCGGTGTAAGGCTAAAGGGACAGCCTTTGATGGCGCGGTGGTAAACCATTCCGGCGCTTGCTGCGCATCAGCATAGGAAATTATTTTTGCTAGAGGTTTTATATTCAATTCGTCTGCTTTTTCTTTGCTCATTAATACGAGGGCCGCTGCCCCGTCATTCAAAGTCGAGGCGTTTGCAGCGGTTACTGTGCCGTCCTTTTTAAAAACCGGTTTCAAGGAGGGTATCTTATCAAATTTTACCGCTTTAGGTTCCTCATCATCAGCAAATAGGGTGGTCTCACCTTTTTTGTCCTTTAGTTCGACCGGGGTAATTTCTTCTTTAAACTTGCCGTCAGTTTGTGCTTTTTGTGCCCTTTTATACGATTCAATAGCAAATGCATCCTGGTCTTCACGACTAATGTTACATTCCGCTGCGCACAATTCAGCCGCCGAGCCCATGTGATAGTCGTTGTAAACATCCCATAAGCCGTCCTTAACCAACCCGTCGATTATTTGCCCGTTGCCTAACCGGTAACCATTGCGCGCTTTGTCAAGGTAGTAGGGAACATTGCTCATGCTTTCCATACCACCGGCAACAACAATATCATTTTGTCCCAGGGCGATACTTTGCGCGCCAAGCATAATTGCTTTCATACCGGATGCACATACCTTATTTACCGTAGTAGTCGGCAGATATGGCAAGCCAGCAAATATAGCTGCTTGCGTAGCCGGCGCCTGGCCGACGTTGGCAGACATAACGTTGCCCATATAAACTTCCTGTACCTGTTCGGGTTTTAAGCCGGCTTTTTCAACTGCCGATTTGATGACCATGGCGCCAAGTTGTGTGGCGGTAAACGATGCCAGGCTTCCGCCAAAACTGCCAATAGGGGTTCGCGTGGCCGAAACGATATATACTTCCTTCATGTATTGATTTAATTGGTGCTGCAAATTTAGTTTTTTTGCTCAAGCCAAAGCTATGCTTGCATAGTTTATTATTGAGTCGACTTGTAAAAGTTACAAACGTTGCATCATGCTTAGAACTATCTGAATCAAATAAATTTACAACCTTTACTACTAAATATAGCTTAATAAAACTTTCAAATTAACTTCGGTAAAAGCCCTCTCTAAATCTCTCCCGGTAGAGGAGACTTTAGCTTCGCCCACGGTTAATTACGAAATTAAAATTCGAAAGTTATTTCAACATATTTGCTCATCCTGCTTTTTTCTTTACTGTCCCTTTTTTACGTGCAATCAAAGCTTGCTGCAGCAGGTATTCGATCTGGCCGTTGGTGCTTCTGAATTCA
>JANYAB010000250.1 GCA_025355225.1 Bacteroidota bacterium | reverse complement strand
TCAAAACGCACCTGGTCGTTGCCAGCACCAGTACTGCCATGCGCTACATAATCGGCACCGATCTCTTTGGCGTAATTAGCTATGGCAGTTGCCTGGCTAACCCGCTCTGCGCTTACCGAAAGGGGATAGGTGTTGTTTTTTAATACGTTACCATAAATAAGATAGCGAACGCAGGTGTTGTAAAATTTTTCGGTTTCATCTACCACATGGTGCGAGGTAACGCCCATGCGGTATGCCCTTTGTTCCACACTATATAATTCGTCGATACTAAAACCGCCGGTATTAACTATAACCGAGTGAACTTCGAGGCCCAGGTCGCGGGTTAAATAGATGCAACAAAATGAGGTGTCTAATCCTCCGCTATAAGCCAGTACTACTTTCTTTTTCATGAAATATTTTGTTGATAGAGATGCAATGCATTGCGCCTCTACATTATTTATTATTTAATCTTGCCCTATCCTTTTCTTAATAGCATTCTCAATCCGCTCCAGCAAGGTAGCCTTGTGCGTTATCTTTTTCATTTTTTCTTCGAATTCCTTTTGCTTCTCAACAGGATCGAAAAGCATGGCGGTGCACATGCAGTTTTTGCGTTCCTTGCTGGTTAATATGTCATAATTAACACAACTTTTACACCCGCTCCAAAAATCCTCGTCCTGGGTAAGTTCCGAGTAGGTAACCGGTTCGTAGCCTAATTCGGAATTGATCTTCATGACTGCCAGACCCGTGGTTAAACCAAATATCTTGGCGTTAGGGTATTTCGTTCTTGAAAGCTCAAATACTTTGCGTTTTATAGCTTTTGCAAGCCCTACCTTGCGGAATTGCGGATCAACTACAAGGCCGGAATTGGCTACGAAATCGCCATGGCTCCAGGTTTCTATATAACAGAATCCTGCCCAGGTACCGTCTTTATGAAAAGCAATTACTGATTTACCTTCCAGCATTTTATTAGCAACATATTCGGGAGAGCGCTGTGCGATACCCGTGCCACGCGCCTTTGCCGATTCAGCCATTTCGTCACATATCAGCGGAGCATAATCAACATGCTGGGCGGAAGCAACCTGAATATCAAAATCTTGTATGGTCATTTAAATAGGAAAATTACTGTTAAATTATTGGCATTGCTGCCATTACGTAATTAATTAGATGGGTTTTTGTTTGTGGAGTTTAAAAACTTCACACTATGTTAATAGCCGAAAGTTAAATTAAACCCGGGGGATAAAAAGCCTTCGTCGGGAAGGGGAGAATTCAAAAACATTTGAAACCAAAGCAGCGGCAACCGGAGCATTTATTGCTCTTATTACTGGCTTGTTTAAGCTTTGCTGGATCATTTTTTATGCGTGTTTTTGTTACTTTTAATTTGGTGCAAAAGTTCGCATAAATTTTTACTTATGCAAGAAAAAAATGTCATAATACTATTCAATGCGTTCAGCCACGCGGATATAGTATCCATGAATGTCGATAAATGCAAATTCCCGCAGCTCGTAGGGATACGTTTTTAAAGGATTTACAATTTCAATACCTCTGGCCTGGAACTCCTTATATACGTCGTCAATATTATCAACAAACCATAACAAATTAAATCGCGACGAATTGTTATTGATCTTTTGGACGTATTCCGGATCTTCGCCAAAAAGTATACGCATATCATCCCTGCGGATCCCTCCATCCGTTTCTCCCCAAGTCCACTCTTCGTAAAACCCAAGTGTATCGCGATAATAATCGAGCGTCTGCCTTAAATTTATTACCGGTAGGTGAGGAGTAGATCGTATGAATTTTTGTGGTTTCATTGATCTGTCAAAAATAAATGACCTACTTCAGTTTTCCAACAATATCATCAACGATCATATCCGCATGGATACGCGAATTTTCTATGAACCAAAGGTGGGTGTCCATACCGCCGCAAACCACTCCGGCAAGGTAAATGCCTTTTAAGTTGGTTTCCATAGTATCCTGATTATATTGCGGGATGAATTTCGTGTCTTCTGAAAGCACAATTCCCATTTTTTTCAGAAATTCAAAATTTGGTTTGTAGCCTGTCATCGCCATTACAAAATCATTGGGTAGCGTTATCAATCCTTCCGGTGTTTCAATATTCACTTCGTGTTCTCGTATGGCGACAAGGTTCGAATTAAAGCAGGCTTTGATACAGCCTTCCTTAATTCGGTTAATGATATCCGGCCTCACCCAGTATTTTACGCGCGGACTGATCTCGCTTCCACGGATAACAAGGGTTACGTCCGCTCCCTTCCGGTAAGTTTCCAAAGCAACATCGATAGCCGAATTACTTGAACCAACTACTACTACTTTCTGTAAGGCGTAGTAATGAGGGTCCTTATAATAGTGCTTCACTTTCGGCAGGTCCTCGCCGGGGATATTGAGTTTAACAGCAATATCATAAAAACCAGTGGACACGATTACGTTTTTTGCGCTGTACCCGGCTTTGCTCGTTTTGATGGTATAAAAGTCACCAGTCTTTTCGATACTAATCACTTCTTCAAATAAATTCACGGTCAGATGATTTGAAAATGCCACCCTGCGGTAATATTCCAGTGCCTCAGCGCGGTTGGGTTTGTTGCTGATAGTTACAAAAGGTATCCCGCCGATCTCCAATTTTTCAGAGGTTGAAAAGAAGGTCATAGTGGAAGGATAATTATATAATGAATTAACCAGGCAGCCCTTTTCGACAATCAAATAGCTTAAACCGGCTTTTTGGGCTGATAATCCGCAAGCCAAACCTATTGGGCCACCGCCTATGATGAATATATCTAACATGAGATTTTTAATTTTTTTATGCCATTCCGCCACTAGAGGGATTGGATTTGGCTGAATCTACCAGCACATCCTGGTAAGCTTTCACCCTGTCAAAAACTGACCGCGCAAAGGTACAAGTTGGGAGAACTTTCAAATGATTTTCGCGTGCAAATTTTACACCGGCTTCCACAAGATGAAGCCCCAGGTTTTTATGCTGAACTTCATTATTTACTTCGGTATGGTAAATATTCATTACACCATCTTTTATGAGGAAGTCCATTTTGCCTAAAAGGTCGCCGTTGTCGTCGATATAGAAGGTGCCTATATTGCTTCTGCGTTGTTCGAGCTTTATTTCCATTGTCTGAATACGATTTTTAGGATTTGATAGATTACTACGACCTTAATATCGTTGAAATATAAAAATTTTGAATTGATAATCCTGAACATCCAGAAAATCTTATGAATCGTGTTCAGACAGGAGAGAAAATAAAAAAGGGTAAGCTACTTTTATCGCACCGCTACAACCCTCTACCCTTGCTGCGTTCCCACCCTGGGGGAGTTCAAGAGGAGCTGGTCGTAAAAGACTTACCCCGGCACAAATATAGAAAAAAGGTTGGATTAGGGTTAAATAATTGTTAAAAAAGACGGGGTGTTGTTGAATAGTTGGAAGGTTTAAACGTTGAAATGTTGTAAGACAGTGGGTTATGTGATAATCAATTACTCTATGCTCTTCCCTTTCATCGCAGTGCTGATAGCCTGATCCATCAAACGTTCGGCAAAAGGGCGGGTAAATTCATTCAATTCTTCCACATTCTTCAGTATGAGATCTTTATTGCCGCTTACCAGCGCTTCTTTTAAAGTATTTACCAGCTTTTGTGTTTCGCTGATCTCATTTATGCTTACATAATCACTGTTCTTTTGCAAAAAACGTTCAACGGTATACACCATCTGCTCACCTTCTGTGCGGGCTTCTATCAGCATGCGTTGGGCAACGTCGTCTTTAGCATGGGTAATGCTATCCATCAGCATTTGTTCAACCTGGTCGTCTGTAATGCCATAAGTTGGTTTTACTTCCACTTCCTGTTTAACGCCCGAGCGCAGTTCAACTGCTAGTATTTTTAATATGCCATCGGCATTTAGCAGGAAATTGATATCAACTTTTGGGAAACCTGCAGGCATGGATGGAATGCCTTTCAGGTCAAACTCGGCCAGTTTACGATTCTCGCTGATCAGATCGCGTTCGCCCTGGTAAACGGCAATTTTCATATTTACCTGTCCGTCGATAGAAGTGGTATATTGTCTGCCGGCTTTGGTTGGAATTTTAGAATTACGCGGAATGATGGTATCCATCAAACCACCCATGGTCTCGATACCCAACGAAAGGGGAGTTACATCCAGCAACAAAATATCCGAACGATTGCCGGCTAAAATATCAGCTTGTATGGCAGCGCCCAAAGCGACTACCTCATCAGGGTTAAGGGTATCATGCACCTGGCGACCAAAAAATTCAGACACCATTTTTTTAACCAACGCCGTCCGGGTCGATCCGCCCACCATAACTACTTCATTAATATCACCTATGTCTAAACCTGCGTCTTTTAGGGCATTATGGCAGCATTGAATGGTTTGCTGCACTTTAGGCAATATCAATTGCTCAAAAGTAGTCCTGTCTATTGTGCACCATATTTCTCCAATCTTTTCATTGAAAAGGCTTTGATGCACAAATGCTTTTTTAGCTTCCTCTGCTTTAAGCCGAAGTTTCTGGGCCAGCTCGCGGTTTTTAATTAGTTCGGTTTTGTCTAACTGGTTCTTTTCTATCCAGTAATCAACAATAGCGCTATCAAAATCATCGCCGCCTAAGAAAGTATTTCCATTGGTTGACAGCACCTCGAAAATGCCATTTTGTATCTGCAGGATGGAAACGTCAAAAGTGCCGCCGCCCAGGTC
>JANYAB010000009.1 GCA_025355225.1 Bacteroidota bacterium | reverse complement strand
TGCGCACGGAAAATGAATTTGTGACCATAAGTTCGATCGTTCCCGGGGGGCCGGCCGATAAAAGTCACCAGTTATTTGATGAAGACCATATAGTTGGCGTGGCACAAGGAAAAGCAGGGGAATTTCAGAATGTTATAGGCTGGCGCATTGAAAATGCAATTGCCCTTATCCGCGGCACTAAGGGGACAGTTGTTCGTTTAGAAATATTGCCTAAAGGAAGTCCTGTTAGCAGCAAGCCAAAAGTATTGGAGCTTGTTCGCGAAAAGATCATTTTGCAGGATCAGTCAGTCAAAGAAGAGATACATACCTACAACTCCAATGGAAAAATAGTAAAGATAGGCGTTATCTCTGTACCTGCCTTTTACATCGATTACAATGATTACAAAGCTGGTAACCCTAACTACAAAAGTACCACCCGCGATGTAAGACTAATATTGGATACTCTGAAACGCGCAAATGTGGATGGAATAGTGATGGATCTGCGCGAAAATGGCGGAGGTTCGTTGATGGAAGCCATTGATCTTAGCGGTTTGTTTATAAAAACAGGCCCCGTGGTTCAGGTTCGCAGTACTGACAATAAGGTAGAAGTTGATAGTGATGAGGACCCGTCAATTTCATATTCCGGTCCGCTGGCTATCCTGGTTGATCGTTTCAGTGCTTCAGCATCAGAGATTTTTGCAGGAGCGATGCAGGACTATGGCCGGGCGCTTATTATCGGCACACAAACCTATGGCAAAGGAACCGTGCAAAACGCCATTGACCTTGATAAAGTTATCGGGCCCTCCATGCGCGACTTGCTGTCGAAGGTGACGGGTAATGAGCAAACCTCGGGTAATGGGAAAAAATTAATTTCCACAGGCAGCCAGAGCAAATTTGGTCAGCTAAACCTGACTATTGCTAAATTTTACCGCATCAGCGGATACTCCACCCAGCATAAAGGAGTAACGCCTGATATCAGTTTCCCATCTGTTATACCACTAAATAAATACGGCGAAGACACTGAACCATCGGCATTGCCTTTTGATATTATTGCAAAAAGCGATTACACCAAAGTGGGCGACTTTACCGCAGTTGTACCGCAATTGAATAAGCTTTACCATCAGCGCATGGAAACCAATCCAAGTTTTAAGTACCTGCTTGCAGATATTAGTGATTTTAATAAACACGACAACGAAAAAAGTGTTACCCTCAATGAGCAGGAGCTAAAAAAACAACGCGATGCTGATGAGGCCAAAACCTTTGAGCGTGATAATTTGCGCCGCGTGGCCTTAGGTTTGAAACCTTTGAAAAAAGGTGAAGCAAAGCCGAGAAAAGAAGACCTCGACTTTTTAAAGCTCGAAGCCGGACAGATATTAACGGATTACATTAACCTGGGCAGTAAGTACTCCAGTGTACCAACAAGCCAGGGCCAGTAAGTAATAGTAAGATCAAAAGAATTTATATCCCGACCCAGGCCGGGATATTTTTGTTTAAGACCAATTGAATTGATATGGGTTTATGAGCGTTAAGAGGATGTTTTTGAAACACCGAAGTGTCGCTGAGGGAAGTATAATTGTCTGAAAATGATTCTTTTGAATTTGCAGAATATCCCAAATTATGCAATCGTACGTACTCAAAATTCTGTAAATTCATTAATTCCATAAATTCAGGTTCAGACAGAGGGTGCAAGCAGCTTTCCTCTTTCCCATCCAAATTCCTATCTTTAAAATTCCTTTAAGCGACAATTATTATGGAACAACCTATCTCTAAAAAAATTACCTGTTTATTTACTATGGCTGTTTTACTTAGCAGCTATACCTTTGCGCAACACATGGATATTAAAACGCTGCCTTACCCAAAAACTAAAAAAGTTGATACTGTAAATACTTATTTCGGAACAACTGTACCCGACCCTTACCGTTGGCTGGAAGATGACCGTGCCGACGATACCAGGGCTTGGGTGAAGGAAGAAAACAAGGTTACCCAGGATTATTTGGGCCAGATCCCTTACCGCTATGCCATACGCAAACGACTGGAAGTATTGTGGAATTACGAAAAATACAGCGCTCCTTTTAAGGAAGGCAACTACACTTATTTTTATAAGAACGACGGACTGCAAAGTCAGGCCGTATTGTGGCGGCAAATTGGGGATGGCACGCCTGAAGTTTTTCTTGACCCCAACAAATTCTCAGCCGATGGCACTACGTCTATGCAGGGGATTAACTTTACAAAAGACGGCAGCATGGCGGCCTACCAGATATCCGAAGGCGGCTCTGATTGGCGTAAGGTGATTGTAATAAAAACTGCTGACAAAGCAATGATTGATGATACCCTCACTGATCTTAAGTTTACCGGTATAGCATGGAAAGGCAATCAGGGTTTTTACTACAGCACCTACGACAAGCCTAAAGTAGGCAGCCAACTATCGGGGATGACGCAATATCACAAATTATATTACCATGTATTGGGCACGCCGCAAAGCCAGGATAAAATGATATTCGGCGGCGAGCAAACACCGCGGCGCTATATCGGAGCTTATCTTACCGAGGATCAGCATTTCCTGGTGATCGATGCTGCGACCAGCACTACCGGCAATGAAGTCTATATACAGGATCTGACCAAACCGGGCAGTGAAATTGTGAACGTGGTGAATAATTTTGACAACAACCACAATGTGATAGATAATGTGGGCAGCAAACTATATATCCTGACCAACCTGTATGCCCCGAATTTCAAGGTAGTAACCGTTGACGCTGCAAACCCTAAGCCTATTAACTGGAAAGACCTGATACCTGCTACTAAAAACGTACTGACCGTATCGACGGGTGGCGGTAAGTTGTTTGCCGAATATCTGAAAGATGCTACTTCTTTTGTACAACAATATGATATGGATGGTAAACTGGAACGCAATATAGAACTACCATCGGTAGGCTCGGCTGGTGGATTTGGTACTAAAAAAGAGGAAAAGGAAACCTATTACACCTTTACTAACTACGTTTATCCGCCTACCATTTTTAAGTATGAAATTGCGAGCGGCCAATCAACCGTGTACAAAAAAGCAGGGGTTCAGTTTGATCCGCAACTGTTTGAATCAAAACAAGTATTCTACAAGTCAAAAGATGGAACCAAAATACCGATGATCATTACCTATAAAAAAGGGACGGTGCTCAACGGTAAAAACCCGACAGTGCTGTATGCTTACGGTGGCTTCGGTATTAGTTTAACGCCGGCGTTCAGCACATCAAATATCGTTTTATTAGAACACGGCGGTATTTATGCGGTACCCAATCTGCGGGGTGGCGGAGAATATGGCGAAACATGGCATCGCGCCGGCATAAAAATGAAGAAGCAAAATGTGTTTGATGATTTTATTGCCGCTGCCGAATACCTTATTAAAAATAAATACACCTCCAAAGATTACCTGGCCATATCCGGAGGTTCGAACGGCGGATTGCTCATAGGGGCAGTGATGACCCAGCGCCCTGACCTATGCAAAGTCGCCTTACCGGCGGTTGGGGTGATGGACATGCTGCGTTACAATAAATTTACTGCCGGTGCGGGCTGGAGCTATGATTACGGCACTGCTGAGGACAGTAAGGAAATGTTTGAATACTTGTACAAGTATTCACCTTATCACGCACTTAAACCAGAAGTATACCCGGCTACCATGGTTACCACAGCCGATCATGACGACCGGGTGGTACCTGCGCATTCTTTTAAATTCGGCGCCCGTTTGCAGGAATACCAGAAAGGCGCTACCCCTGTACTCATTAGGATTGAAACCAAAGCAGGACATGGAGCCGGTCAGTCAACCGCGCAGATCATCAGTGGCCAGGCAGACAAATGGGCATTCATGTTTCAGAATATGGGGATTGATTGGAAATCTGATGTCGGAAGTCAGAAATCGAAATGAGTTAAAGATAAAGAAGAGATATATTACTTATCGCGATAGGTTGACATCTAATCCCGATGGTCGGGTTTTATCAAGCATTAAAACTTCGATAAAAGGACATTGATCTTAAACAGTGCAAAACTAAAGCAGGCCTCTCTTTTGGAGAAGCCTGCTTTAGTTTTTATTGAATTAATTTTAGTTATCATGCCCGTGTCCATGATCGCCATGACCACCCCCATGACCTTTATCATTTCCACCACCGTTACCATGTCCATTTCCGTTATCATGTCCTTCGCCATTATGGCGGCCATTGTCTTCGTGCCAGTGGTTGCGGTATTTCTCATCATGGTTATCACGAATCACTTGTTGATCGTGACGGCCCCTGTAACCTGCATACCTGGTCCTGTAATCATTATCATGTCGCCATGGTTCAGGAGTGTTTACTACTACTTTGTACCCGTTATACATATCGTAGTTTCTATAACCGCCAGGCAAATAGGCCGCGTGAATCCAAACATTATTCCTTGAATAAACATATTGATGTGCATTTACATCATAATAAGCACCAACGTCGGGGATGTAATAGTAATCAGCATGATCGTAGCCAACAGGGCCCCATTCGGGTTGACTGTTAATATTAACGCCTACGCCTAAACGAACATGTATCTGGGCGTCTACAAATTTA
>JANYAB010000813.1 GCA_025355225.1 Bacteroidota bacterium | reverse complement strand
ATCCGAAATCGAACATCCGAGTTCCGAAATATTTATACCTTTGCACCATAATTCTCAAGGGGTGCCTTGCTTTGAGCAATCAAACTGAAAGACAGGCTGAGATCAAACCCATGCCCCCCGCCCCCCTGAAGGGGGAGTTATATAGCTTAAAGAACATCTTTTTGCTATTTACTCCTCCCCTTTAGGGGTCGGGGGCTACACCTGATCCGGGTAATGCCGGCGTAGGGAGAGGTAAACGTTAAGTGTACTGCATATTCAACCCTGGTGTGCAGATGGTTTAACAAGTTTTTATTATTTACATTGAAAAATTTATTCACGGCGTTTTTCGCCTTGCTGATGCCTTTCATAGCTTCAGCCCAACTTTCCATTTCAGGGAAGGTCACCGACCAGCAAACCGGCGTTTCGTTGCCAGGTGCAACCATCAGCATCAATCCATCTAAAACTACCGTTTCCGATGCAAACGGCAATTATCAAATCAGCGGCCTCAAAAATGGCACTGTCACCATCAGAGTTACTTATGTCGGCTACGAAATAGCCTTGAAAAGTTGGGTATTATCCGCCGATACAACCATGAATTTTCAGCTCATTACAAGCAACCACATTACCGAAGAAGTTACTGTGAGTGCTACCCGCGCTTCGGATAATTCACCAACTGCCTTTACCAATCTCAGCAAAAAAGAGATCGATAAAAATAATTCGGGCCGGGGTTTTGAGTATCTCCTCGAACAAACCCCGTCAACTGTGGTTACGTCAAACGCCGGCGCAGGTGTGGGCTACACCAGCATCCGCATACGCGGCTCGGATGCCACCCGTACCAATGTAACGCTCAACGGTATTCCCCTAAACGACGCGGAAGACCAGGGTGTATATTTCGTCGACCTGCCCGATCTGGCCTCCTCTATTGACAATATCCAGGTACAGCGTGGGGTAGGCACTTCCACTAACGGAGCGGGTGCCTTTGGCGCCAGTATTAACATACAAACCACCACCCGTCATGATACCGCCTATGCCGAATTAAATAACTCGGTAGGATCATATGGTACCATAAAAAACACAGTGAACCTGGGCACAGGTTTGTTGGGTGGGCATTTCACCTTCGATGGCCGGTTGTCGAGGATGAATTCTGACGGCTATATCGACCGCGCCTTTTCGCATCTTAAATCTTATTTTTTGAGCGGCGCTTACTATGGCAAAAGCAGCGTGCTCCGCCTGAATGTATTTTCCGGCTATGAACAAACTTACCAGGCCTGGGATGGTGTACCCGAAGACAGTGTAAAAAGCGGTAACCGCCGGTATAATGAACTGGGCTACATTAATTCGAGCAATAGTTTTTATAAAAACCAAACGGATAACTACACACAGAATTATTATCAGCTGCTTTACGACCAGCAGATCAGCAGCAAACTTTCATTCAGCGGGGCTTTGCATTATACCAAAGGTTATGGGTATTATGAGGAGTACAGGAATGCCGATTCGCTGAAGAATTATGGTATTACCCCAGTTGTGGTAGGTGGCACAACCATCGATGCGACAGACCTTGTACGTCGCTTATGGTTAAACAATGATTTTTATGGCCTTACTTATAATTTAAACTATAAGCCCAATAATAGCCTGGGGTTAATATTAGGGGGCGCCTATAATGAGTATAAAGGCGCACATTATAACAACATTGAATGGACACAGGAAAGCACCAATATTCCACCAGACTATCAGTACTCGCGCAATGACGCTAAAAAAACGGATTTTAATATTTTTGGTCGCGCCGAATATCATTTAGGCAGTTTGTTACTCTATGGTGATTTGCAATACCGGCACATTTATTATTCATTTTTCGGGTTTGATCAAAATCTAAGCAATGTGCAGCAACAGGTTCAATTTGATTTTTTTAACCCGAAAGCGGGGATAACTTATCAGTTTGATGAGCGTAGCAATGTTTATGCGTCATTTGCAATAGGCAATCACGAGCCTAACCGGAGTGATTTCGTTAATTCATCGCCTCAGGATCGCCCGAAACCTGAAAATCTAAAAGATCTTGAATTTGGTTACCGCTTCAGCGAGTCAGCGTTTAGCGGTAGTATTAGTGGCTTTTACATGCTTTACAAAAATCAATTGGTATTAACAGGAGCACTTGACTATGTTGGCGAAGCTATACGCACCAATATAAAAGACAGCTATCGGGCAGGTATTGAGGCCAGTGCACGCTTAAAAATAGCAGAGCCACTAAGCTGGTACATGAATGCCACACTGAGTACCAATAAGGTGAAGGACTTTCCACAGTTCCTGCAAAACTATGATACCGGAACCCTGGATGAAACGCAGTATAAAAGTACCAGTATCGCCTACTCTCCTGATTTTACGGGATCAAGTACAATCAGCTATCACCCGGTAAAAAACGGTGAGATCGCATTTATTACTAAATATGTAAGCAGGCAATACCTGGACAATACCTCAACTACAAGCCGTTCACTTGATGGATATTTGGTTAATGATGTCCGGCTCAATTATAATTTCAGCATAAAAGGTGTTAAAAATATTGGCATTGGCTTGCTGGTTAATAATGTATTCAGCAAAAAGTATCAGTCTGACGGGGCCACGTACCCGGATATTGAAGGCGGCAAAGTAGTAAATTACAACTACTTTTTCCCGCAGGCACCGGCAAACTTTTTACTATCGCTGAACCTTAAATTTTAAATTGCGGTAACTTAAATATCACATTGGATTTTAATCACATTGTTGATATTTGCGTTACTTAACCCGCTTTCCGATGAAGATGAAATACCTGCTTTTATTGTCGCTGGCATTTGCCACGATTAATGTATTAGCCCAAACAAAAAAGAAAAAAGCCCCGGCAACTGTTCCACTGACTGCAACTGCAACTGCTACTAATGTCCTGCCCCGTCCAAAACTGGTTGTCGGCATAGTAGTAGACCAAATGCGCTGGGATTACCTTTTTCGTTATTATGATCGTTACCAGGCTAATGGGTTTAAACGATTATTAAATGAGGGTTTCAGTTGCGATAATACCCAGGTTGATTACATACCTACTTTTACCGCACCCGGG
>JANYAB010000811.1 GCA_025355225.1 Bacteroidota bacterium | reverse complement strand
GGCAGGGCTATAGCTTTAATAGATGATTTGCTTGCCGAACAGCTCACCAATCACACCAACGTTATGATCATGGCGCATGCTGCCATCCTTGACCTTAACCAATTTGAAAATTCCGCATTTTATGATAAACTTGAAAGGGCTCGTCAGCAATATGTTGATCGGGCACTCCTTTTATCGGCACTTTTTAGTCAGGTCCAGGATTTATTAACCATGTCCACTTTTATTATAGTTTTAATGTCTGTTAATCCCTGGCTTATTTTATTATTATTAATTTTTATTCTCCCGTCAATCGCAGGGTCAGCTTATTTTAATGCTAAAAATTATTTACTAATCAAAAGCCAAACCGAAGGAAGGCGTCAGCTCGATTACCTGGGCCTTATCGGAAGCAGCGATGCAACGGCTAAGGAAGTTAGATTATTTAATTTGGCCGTTTTTTTTATAAAAAGGTACCGGCAAATCTCTGTGAGTTTATTTAAAGCAAAACGAAAGTTTGGGATAAAGCAATCTTATGTAGGTACTTTGCTTAATATTCCGGGAGCAGTAGGATTCTATATAGCATTAGTATACATTATTCGGCAGGTCATCGCCGGAGTATTAACATTTGGGCATTTGACTTTATTAATAGGCTGCATAAAGCAATTAGGCTCACTTGCCCAAACCAGCGCCAGGCGATTTAAAGCCATCGCCCAAAGCGCTTATTATCTGAATGATTTCTTTGGTTTTTTTGACATAAAACCAAAGATCATCGTGCCCGTTAACGCCAGACCTTTCCCTGATCCGATGCAAATTGGTTTTACCTTCGAAGATGTTGGTTTTAAGTATACCAATTCAAATCGCTGGGCAAACAGGCACCTGAGCTTTACACTTCGCCCCGGAGAAAAACTTGCTTTGGTAGGCGAGAACGGGGCCGGGAAAACTACTTTGGTAAAGTTGCTATCCCGTTTATATGACCCTACCGAGGGCCGCATTCTGCTTGACGGGCATGATTTGAAAGAATACGATGTAAATGAAATACGGATACACATTGGTATTATTTTCCAGGATTTTATCCGGTATCAAATGACCGCTTCGGATAATATTGGAGTCGGGAACTTAAAAGAAATGGACAATGAGGAGCTTATAGCCCAATCAGCGAAACAAAGCCTTGCCGATACGATTATTGAGCGGCTTCCGAATAAGTACCAGCAGGTATTGGGACTTCATTTTAATAATGGATTTGAATTATCAGGCGGCGAGTGGCAAAAGGTAGCATTAGCCAGGGCTTATATGCGAAATTCACAAATAATTATTTTGGACGAACCAACAGCAGCATTAGATGCACGTTCTGAATATGAAGTATTTCAACGTTTTTCTGATATAACCAATAAAAAAACAGCGGTACTTATTTCGCACCGGTTTTCAACGGTACGCATGGCCGACCGTATTATCGTTTTAGATAAAGGAGAAATAATCGAAATAGGAAGTCATGAAGAACTTTTGGAAAAGGAAGGACGTTATGCCGAATTATTTCAGTTGCAGGCATTGGGATACAGATAATTTGGCGGTCAGCCGTTCGTTTTTCACCGGTTATAATTCATAAATGCACCAAAACAGCACCATTGTGTGCAATCAGACCTTTGATTTGTTCAATAAATTGATACACAGTAATTTATAAGGTTTTGGTGCAATCTTATAATCTTGTCCAAACAAGATTTTTGTTTTTACGTCTGTTGCGAAAGTCGCGCTAATTCATATCTTTGATTATTGATTATCAAGGACAAAGCTGTCTTTGGTATTTACAACGTTTTTCAAAAGCATTTATAAAACAAATTTAAAAGTAGTCATTCCGTGTATTTGCCCTTCTCTCTTTATAACTTTTGTAGTTAAAGGGAATAGCTCAAAAAAATGATACCATTTGATGAAAACTGACTTTCCAACAAATAGTCCTGCGGATTTAGCCACGGCAAACAGCCTTCCCTCAAAAAGTCTTGCAAAACTGGTTTGGACGATGGTAAGCCCTTACAAAAAGTGGCTGCTCATTATTTTCTTAGCAATGCTGATTGAAACTTGTATGAGCCTTGCTACTCCATGGCCGCTGAAGATAATTATTGATAATGTTATTGGTCATCACAAATTGCCGGGCTGGCTGGTTTGGATGGATGCAGTTTTTCCGGGTGAAAACAGGATACAATTTGCAGCAGTTGCCGCTATTAGCATGATAGCGATGGCAGCAATTGGTTCGCTTGCCAGTTACCTGGACAATTATTTTACCGAGAGCGTAGCCCAATATGTTTCGAACGACTTACGAAGACGAATATATCATCATCTTCAACGGCTCTCGTTGGAATATTACGATACCCATCAAACCGGGAAATTGCTGAGCACCATCACAACAGATGTTTCGACTATACAGGACTTTGCCTCGTCAACACTAATGAACATTATTGTTGACTCGCTTACTATCGTAGGTATGCTTGGTCTTATGTTTTTTCTAAATGCGGGCTTCACGCTGGTGGCGATAGGTGTTACTCCATTTCTGTTATTATTTGTAGCGCGCTTTAAAAAAGTAATGAAAAAGGCGACTCATGAGGTGCGCAGAGATCAGAGTAATATGCTGACCGTGCTTCAGCAGGGTTTGGAATCCATCCGTGCAGTAAATGCTTTTGGGCGCCAGGAGCTGGAGGAAGACCGGCTTAAAAAAGTAAGCCTTGAAACGGTTGGAGCAGCACTCAAGGCCAGGCGGGTAAAATCAGTTCTCTCCCCGGTTATAACTATCACAGTATCGGTTTGCACTGCGATTGTTCTATGGCAAGGGGCAGGCCTCGTACTTAAAGGGGTAATGACGGTAGGTTCGTTAACCGTTTTTTTATGGTACATGAATAAATTCTTTTCTCCAGTGCAGGACCTTGCCAAGATGACCAGCACTATTGCCCAGGCAACAGTAGCATTGGAACGGATACAAGCTATTCTTGATACAGAAATTATAGTATCAGAAAAGCCGGATGCAGAAGATCCCGGCAGGCTAAACGGTAATATTACTTTTGATCATGTGTCCTTCGCCTATAATCCTGAATCGCCCGTTTTACAAGATGTCAATCTTCAGATCAATTGCGGGCAACGGATAGGCATATGCGGGCCAACGGGTTGCGGAAAATCAACCATAGTGAGTCTCATAGCCCGGTTTTATGACCCAACTGCCGGGAGAGTATTAATAGATGGGAAAGATATTACAGATTTCAGCCTCGATGGATTGCGTTCACAAATTGGATTTGTTTTGCAGGATACCGTGCTTTTTTATGGTTCTGTAGAGGAAAATATCGCTTATGGCAGACCTGATGCCAGCAGGGACGAGATAATTGAAGCAGCAAAGCTGGCAAACGCACACGAATTTATTAGCAGGATGCCCCATGGATATGATACGCTGGTGGGAGAGAGGGGAATGACACTCTCGGGAGGGCAGCGGCAGCGAATTGGTATTGCAAGGGCTGTAGTGCGCAATTCCCCTATTCTCGTATTGGACGAACCTACAGCTTCGCTCGATGTAGAAGCTGAAAAGATCGTTATGGAAGCATTGGAGCAATTAATGGAAGGGCGTACGGTTATCACGATTGCCCATCGTCTCACTACTATTTCTGATTGCGATAAAATAGTTGTGCTGCACGAAGGCTGCATAGTAGAAGAAGGCACTCATGAAGAGCTGATGGTGAGGGGGGGAGTTTATGCGGAACTTTATATCATGCAGTCGATCGCAAAACATTCACTTCACAAAATTATTTCGTAGATTACCACTTATAAAAAATAGTCCGCTAACAGAACAGATTTTAACATACAGCTCATGTTTCAACGTTCAATTATTGTTTTCCCTGATGATACAATAAAGTCTATTGTTGACGCTATCGACAGCGCAACTAAATCCATACTGATAAAAATGTTCCTTTTTTCGGACCCTGAACTACTTAATGCTGTTATAGCGGCAAAGCAACGCGGTGTGAAGGTAAAGGTAATGCTCAATCCCTCCAGGCGAAGCGGTGAAGAGGAAAATGAAGATACCCGGACTAAACTTGAAGCAGCAGGGATAGAAGTACGTGACAGTAACCCATGCTTTGTTATTACTCACGAAAAATCAATGGTGATAGATGCGAGGCTTGCTTTTGTGAAATCATTGAATTGGGAAACAAAAAACTTTACTGAAACAAGGGATTATGCCATCATTACTTCACATCCGCATGAGGTGGAGGAAATTATGTTATGCTTTGAAGCTGATTGGCACCGGAGGGATTTTGACCCGGGGGAAGATTCTTACCTGATCTGGTGCAGTTTGAATGGGCGAACACGGATAGCGAAGTTTATTGATCAGGCAAAGCACACTTTATTTGTACAGAATGAGCGCTTTCAGGATCTGGTAATTATAGAGCGCATTGTTCGTGCAGCGAGCCGTGGAGTAAAAGTACACGTAATGGTGCCCCCACCGCACACACTTAAAATGGAAAAGATAGTGGAAGGTGTAGGGGGCTTGCGTATTATGGACGACGTCGGCATCAAAATTCACAAGCTGAAACATTTGAAGCTGCATGGCAAGATGCTCCTTGCTGATGGTTGCAGGGCTATCATAGGGTCCATTAATCTTGCTCCGGGCAGCTTTGACCACCGCCGCGAACTCGCAATTGAAGTACACGATGCAGATGTTGTTGAGCGGCTCCAAAAAATTGCTCACCTTGATTGGGAAAACTCCCATACGCTGGATCTTTCTGATGAAGGATTGTTTGATGACCTCGAGCACCGTGGCGAAGGTGGATCGGAAAAACTGGTGCTTAATTTACACGACAAGGACAAGAAGCATCATAAAAACCATCCCGATAGCCATCGGGAC
Organism: Bacteroidota bacterium; assembly: GCA_025355225.1. Taxonomy (GTDB): domain Bacteria; phylum Bacteroidota; class Bacteroidia; order Sphingobacteriales; family Sphingobacteriaceae; genus Mucilaginibacter. Next base: position 3,643 of record JANYAB010000811.1, on the reverse strand, counting down.
AAATAAGGTAAAGGCCTAAAAAAAAGCGGCCACAATGTAAGCAATCACTGAAATGGCCATGCCATACATAAATACATTGTATGATATTCGCAACAAACGGAACTTACGCCCTAAAATCCTGCCTTGTCCATAAATATCTTTTATCAGGCTTCCATATAAAAACTCACTATCGTTCATCATTTGCTTTATTCCATATTCAAATTCTGGTAAATCCATTTTATAAAAACTTCCAAAGAACAGCAGATTTACTGTTTTCTGGTCGATTTGCTCCCTGGTAAAAGTGCCGTTTGGGATATTGGGCCTGGTGGCCAGAACAGAATAGATAATTGCTACTACGCTTACCCCGAGTAACAAAATAGTTGGTAAAACGAGGTTAGACTTTTGCACAAGTTTTCCTATGTACAAACCAATAGCAACTGATATGATAATAGAGTTTACCGAAATCATTATGAATGCCTTGTTGTCGGCCATAACACTTAAGCGCTGGTGATTTGAAGATGAATTTTTAAACATGGTTTGAACGCCCCGCAGATGATGCTTACTCTTTTTTAGTTGTTTAACATAATCGTCGGTTCTTTCATTCAGTTCAACAGCCTTCAGGGCTATTAGATCATCTGTTAGTTTGCCGGCGACGGAGTTTTCTTTCCGCATTTTTATTTCATGCTTAATTTTTAACGCTGATAAATTTTCTTCTTTTGTTTTATTTAATGTCAACCGGCAATAGTCTGTAAGGTAATGGCTGTTTTCCAATAATTCAATTGTTTGTGCACGCCACTCCATATTGCTTATTGTGGTGCCGGTAAGTGCTTCTGCTTCTTTCCTTAGCAGTCGGGTTTCCTCTTTAAACGTCGGCGTTCCGCAATAAAAAATTTGAGCATCACAAACAATTTTTTCCGTTAAAGAAACAGCTTTCTGAGGCAAACTTGTAGCCAGGAGACAGTTTTTTATTTCATCAATCGTACCGTCATCTACTCCTTGGGTTTTCAAAAAGTTTTCAACAAGTTCAGCACTTTTTGTTTGATGAAAACCCATGCCTTCGAAAATAATACCGGTATCAAGGAACCACAATGCAGTGGATGTAATAAAATTTTCTCGTTCATCAACCTGATGATAAGCATTAATTTTTTTAGCGGCTTCTACTAATCCGGCAACGTGGGTAAGGTTATGATAGTATCGGCGCTCATCCGGGTTTTGTATAAACAGAAGAATTACATGCCCGGCAACTTCTTTTAAAAGGTCCTGGTAATTCATGGCTGATGTTTTCTTTTTATCTGAAGTGGTTTGATTCATGCCATAATATTTACAATACCCTTTGAACTGAGCTGATATTTTATCTAAGATATTATTTTTATTTTCGATTTTTTTTTAATTTTTTTTGGTATGTTTATTTATTATTTCTGTGCAGAACTTCGTAATTTTCAATTATTTAGCTAAATTCAATTGCATGGTCAAATCTTTACTTGTATTTTTTTGCGTTTGTTTTGTATTGTATGGCACCGCGCAAAACAATACCAGCCGACAGGTTGCTTTGCAATCAGGAATCCCGAGACCAAAACTTGTGGTTGGTATTGTAGTTGACCAGATGCGTTGGGACTACCTGTACCGTTATTACAACAGGTATCTTAATAACGGGGGCTTTAAAAGGCTTATAGGCAACGGATTTTCCTGCCAAAATACAATGATCCCCTATATACCTACTGTAACCGCCTGTGGCCATACCTGTATTTACACCGGCTCCGTTCCTGCTATTAATGGTATAACCGGCAATGAATGGTGGGATTATGATCTGTCACGGGATACTTATTGTACCGGTGACGATCAGGTAAAAACAATAGGCGGCAACTCCAAAGCAGGGCAAATGAGTCCCCGCAACTTGTTGGTGTCCACAATTGGTGACGAACTGCACCTGGCAACCAATTTCCACAGCAAAGTTATCGGCATAGCCCTTAAGGATCGCGCTGCCATCTTACCTGCCGGCCATAGTGCAAATGCGGCATATTGGTATGAAGAGACTACCGGAAATTGGATATCTTCTTCTTATTATCTTAATGAATTGCCCAAATGGGTACAGGATCAAAACGCAAAAAAATTAGTAGATCAATACTTTGCGCTCGACTGGAACACGCTTTACCCGCTGGCAACCTATGTGCAGAGTACGCCTGATGAGGAACCTTACGAATACCGGCCATTTGGAAGAGAGGCAAAAGGGTTCCCTTATAACTTAAAACAATTTATAGGTAAAAATTACGGACTTCTGCATGTTACACCTTATGGGAATAGTTTTACGTTTGAAATGGCCAAGGCAGCTATAAACGGTGAACAATTAGGTGCGGGTACAAATACCGATATGCTGACTCTAAGTATATCAACTCCGGATTATATTGGTCATACTTTTGGGCCAAATTCGGTAGAAGCAGAAGATGATTTTTTGAGATTGGATAAAGATCTCGGCAATTTTCTGGACTATCTGGACGATAAAGTTGGGAAAGGCGAATATTTGGTGTTCTTAACAGCCGATCATGGTGCTGCCCAGGTTCCATTTTTTTTAAATCAATACAAAATCCCCGCGGGTAACGCTGTTGATGCAGCCTATACGGATGAACTAAATAAATTATTGAAGGATAAATTTGGCTCCGATAAATTGCTGATGGACGTGTCAACCTACCAGGTTCACCTTAACCGCAGCTTGATAAAACACCTTGGATTGAACAAAGATTCTATAAATAAAGTAGTGGTGGATTATCTATTAACACAGCCCGGTGTTTACAGGGCATTTCCCCTGGATAAATTAAATGAAACAACATTAAATGCCACAATAAAAACAGCGGTGACTAATGGATATTATCCTCAGCGCAGCGGGGATATACAAATTATTTTTAAACCGCAGTGGATAGAAGGGTTTGAGAATGGCGGGACGACGCACGGCGAATGGAATCCCTATGACTCGCATATACCGCTGATCTGGTATGGGTGGAACATAAAATCGGGCCAAACTGGCAGGGAGGTGTATATGACAGATATTGCGCCTACAATTGCGTATTTGCTCCATATCCAAATGCCAAGCGGTTCTATAGGGCATGTTATTGAAGAAGTATCGCGATGATAATGTATTGTCTTAAGTCCGAAGTAAGAAAAGGAGTAAAATTCGACTTAAGACTTTCGACTTAAGACTTCCGACTAAAGACCGCTGACTTGACACCAGGTTTTAATAAAAAAATATCCTTTAACCATAAATTCACAGCCATGAAACGTTTTTTAGCAGCATTAGTGTTTTTAACTATCTCGAGCATTGAAATTACCTATGCCCAGAAATTTGTTGACAGAGTAAATTTTTTTAAAGATACCTCTGTATTAAACGCGACGCTTACACTAAATATTAAAAAAGTGCTGGCTAAAAAGGATAAAGAAGGAGAGATTTTCCCCGCGACATTTACATGCAAGCTGGGCGATAGTTTAAATGTTAAGGATCAGATAGCTGTAGAAGTAAGAGGGCATTTCAGGAGGGCATTTTGTTATTTACCTCCTCTTAAGCTTATTTACAAAAACAATCCTTCCGCTGCTTTTTATCGTTTGAAATCGCTTAAATTGGTTAGTACATGTGTGCCGACAAAACCAGATGACCAAAACCTGCTTAAGGAATTCC
>JANYAB010000802.1 GCA_025355225.1 Bacteroidota bacterium | reverse complement strand
GGCTGGCACTGATAGATACCTCCCTCAACATCAACGAAAGCGGTTTTAGCCGGATAATGATGTAGCCCGGCTTCGATTCACTCACAGGATACACATAAGTTTTAAATCCAATTGCAAATACTTTAATGGTATCCCGGGGGCCAGAAGTGGCAATGTTGAATTCGCCATTGGAATTGCTTGATGTTTGATGCAATGCTGTGGTTATTGTCGCTGCTACCGGATGCCCGTTGCTATCGGCTACTACCCTTCCGCTGATCACCTGGGCATTCACTCCAATATATCCCAGGAGTAAACAGTGTTTTTTAAAATGCGTGAAAAAGGCACGGCAGATCATCAGAAATAAAGTTAGGCACTTAATCTATTGCAGACTAATACTTTAACACTATTTAACGGTTTGCAGATCACTTTGAAAGATGTCCGCTCATTTTGCGAATATTATTCCTTAACTTTATACTATGGTACGAGAAATCATTACGCCACAAAGTTCAGTAGTTACTGTGCGTTTACCCGAAGAAATGGTTGGGAAAACTGTTGAAGTAATTGCTTTTGAAATAGAACCGGAAAATATAATAGACAATAAGCTTACAAAAGAGCAAGAACTTCAAAGAATTCGTGACCTTACTTCTTCCTCGTTAATAGACTTAAGTAATTTTAAGTTTGACCGTAACGAAGCCAATAATTACGATGAGTGAATTAATTGCAATTGATACTAATATTCTAATATATCTGCACGACACTATTTCTATAAATAAACGAACTACCGCAGAAGAAATATTGGCTGGAAGACCGAAAATATCAAATCAAGTATTATCTGAATATCTCAACGTTACGCGCCGGTTATTAAAATTATCGAAGGAGGACTTGTTAATTCAAACTGCCGAACTATTTTCAAAATGTGACTTTATTCCAGTATTGCCTAATACATTGTTTTTAGCATCCGCCTTGGTAAAACAATACCAGTTTCAACTATTTGATGCGATAATTGCAGCTTCAGCATTAGAAAGAGAGTGCGATGTATTATACTCAGAAGATATGCATCACGGGCTGAAAATTAACAAGAGGTTGACAATAATTAACCCATTCCTATAATTTCTTGCCCTTCGCGTTGTCAGAAAAATATTTATTTCAACACCGGCTCCACATTAGTCAAACTGTGTATTTCGGCCATCAAATCATCGCTTGGATTTACCCTAACGGTTTTCGACGGCAATTCTATCAACAAAGATTCTTCCATATCCTTCACCATAAATCGAAGCGTACAATTTTTTACCGGGTATTTCTGGTTGTTGCTTTCAACCATATGCTGAATATCGTCCATTAACTGCGCGCTCAATGATTTTAACTCAAGACAAACTGTTATTGATTTGGTTAATTTGTCCCGCATTTCTGATAGCAGGCTCATGGTCATTATCCGCAGGTCCCAGTTATCCTTTTGCTTGAATTTCTCTTCGATATTCCCTTTAATGTGCAAGAAATAGCCATCTACCAGCAGGTTACGGAACTTCACATAATCCTCGCCAAACAGGGCAAATTCATAAGACTCGTTATAATCCTCCAATACAAACGTGCCGAACGGCTTACCGGTTTTGGTCATTTTATGCTGAACATTGGCTACTAATCCACCTATCGATAGCTCGCCCTTTTTACGCAGATTGTTAAACGCGGTGATCACGTCATCACCCCCCTCGCCCGATTTTGCCTTTTGTATAATCTTCAGGTCAGATACATTAGCATTGCAATACCTGCCCAGCTCCACTTTATAATTATCAAGCGGGTGCCCGGTCAGGTAGATGCCAATCACTTCCTTCTCATACTTTAGTTTTTCTATCAGCGGCCATTCCTCTGCCTCGGGCATGGGTGGTTCGGGGATATAGGATGCTACCGAGCCCCCAAATAAAGACGACTGTGAACTGTTTTGCGTGTTCTGATAATCATTGGCATACTTTACCAATCGTTCTATGCCGGTTAAAAGTCCATTTTCCGTTTTAGCAAAAAACCGCGACCGGCTGATTTTAAATTCATCAAATGCACCGCCATAAACCATGTTTTCGTATGATTTTTTTGTGAGTGATCTTACATTAGAGCGTTGTGCAAAATCATATACCGATTTATAAGCCCCCCGTTCGTTACGCTCCTCAATAATACTTTCAACTGCTTTTTCGCCAACTCCTTTAATGCCGGTCAGGCCAAATCGTATCTGGCCTTTTTTGTTAACTGCGAATGCCATATCCGACTCATTAATGTCAGGACCCAACACCTCTACACCCATCCGGCGGCATTCCTCCATAAAGAAGGTGATCTTCTCCATGTTATTCTGGTTGTTTAAAACCGCGGCCATGTATTCGGATGGATAATGTGCTTTTAAATAAGCAGTTTGATAAGCCACAAAAGCATAACAGGTGGAGTGCGACTTATTGAATGCGTATTGTGCAAAAGCCTTCCAGTCGTTCCATATTTTGGTTAGCTTATCTTTTGCATGGCCCTTAGCGGCTGCGCCATCCATAAACTGGGCTTCCATCTTGTTCAGAATATCTAACTGCTTTTTACCCATTGCTTTTCGCAATACGTCGGCGTCGCCTTTGCTAAAACCGGCCAATTTTTGGGACAAAAGCATCACCTGTTCCTGGTAAACAGTAATACCATAGGTTTCGCCCAGGTACTCCTCCATATCGGCCAGGTCAAAAGTTATTGGTTCCAGGCCGTGTTTACGCTTGATGAAATTAGGGATATACTCTATCGGTCCTGGGCGGTACAGCGCATTCATGGCGATCAGATCTTCAAACTTATCCGGCTTCAGATCGCGCAGGTACATTTGCATACCATCACTTTCAAACTGGAATGTACCGTTGGTATCTCCACGCTGATAAAGCTCGAAGGTTTTTTGATCATCCAGCGGTATGTAATCAATGTCAATCGTTACATCATGGTTTTGTTTAATCAACCTTAAGGCATCCTTCAATATAGTCAGGGTTTTAAGGCCCAAAAAGTCCATTTTGATTACGCCTGCATCCTCTATTACTCGACCGTCAAACTGGGTAACCAGCAAGTCCGAATCCTTTGCGATAGCTACAGGAACGATATCTGTTAAATCATAAGGGGCGATGATGATACCTGCAGCGTGAACCCCGGTATTACGTACAGAGCCTTCCAGTTTTTCAGCTTCGCGAAGCACTATTCCCTTCAGGTCGGATGATTTATAGATGGCCTGTAGTTCGGGCACCTGTTCAATGGCTGTTTTCAGGTTGATGCCGAGTGTTTCGGGCACCAGCTTTTTCAACGCGTTCACTTCGGAAAGGGGCATATCCAATACCCGGCCCACATCCTGTATGCTGGTACGGGCTGCCATAGAACCATAGGTGATGATCTGGGCTACCTGGTTTTTCCCATATTTATCTACTACATAATCGATCACCTTTTGACGCCCGGCATCGTCGAAGTCGGTGTCTATATCGGGCATCGACTTACGGTCGGGATTTAGGAAACGCTCGAAAAGCAAGTTATATTTTAAAGGGTCGATATTGGTAATCCCAGTGCAGTAGGCCACCACGGACCCCGCAGCCGAACCACGGCCCGGGCCAATAAACACACCCATGTTGCGGCCTTCCTTTATAAAGTCGGCAACGATCAAAAAGTACCCGGCAAACCCCATGGTGCGGATGGTGAAAAGCTCGAAATTGATACGTTCCTCTGCTTCCGGGCTAATGTCCTTATAACGTTCTTTAGCACCTAAAAAAGTTAGGTGTTTTAAATATTCCCACTGGTTAAGGGTATCGGCATCAGGCGTTTTGTGGATGTCAAATTCAGGCGGGATAACAAAGTTGGGTAATAAAATATCCCTCTTCAATTTTAGCACTTCAACCTTATCAACAATCTCGTTGGTATTATCCAGCGATTCCGGCAGGTCTTCAAACAGTTTGCCCATTTCCGCCTGGGTCTTAAAATAAAACTGATCGTTGGGGAAACCAAAGCGGTAACCCTTGCCACCTTCCTCATCTGTTGCTATCGGGGTGCTTTGCATATCACCCGTATTTACGCAGAGCAAAATATCGTGGGCATTTGAATCTTGCTGGTCAACGTAGTGCGAATCATTAGAGCAGATCACTTTTACCTGGTACTTTTTGGCAAACTTTAGTAATACCTCGTTAACCGTGTGCTGTTCCGGTATATCATGGCGTTGCAGCTCGATATAATAATCCTCGCCGAACAGGTCTAACCACCATTTAAACTCCTGCTCTGCCTCAGCTTCACCCTTTTTTAGAATAGCCTGGGGAACCGAGGCGCCAATGCAGCAGGTAGTAGCAATCAAGCCTTTATGATATTTTAATATCAACTCCTTGTCAACGCGGGGCCACTTGCTGTAAAGGCCTTCCATATAACCCAATGAGCATAGTTTAACCAGGTTTTTGTATCCTTCAGCATTTTTTGCCAGCAACAATTGGTGGCAGCGAATGTCCTTTTTTTCTTTAGTAAATTGTTTTTTATGCCGGTCTTCAACCACGTAAAACTCGCAACCTACTATTGGCTTAATATTATGCTTACCCGCTTCGGCAACAAACTTAAATACCCCAAACATATTACCGTGGTCGGTAATAGCTATTGCTTTCATCCCATCGCTGGCAGCCTTTTTGTATAGTTTAGAAATATCAGCCGCTCCGTCAAGTAAAGAAAACTGGGTATGGACATGTAAGTGCGAAAAATCTGGCATAACTAATCTGTATCAACGTTTCAGGAAGAATACAAATTTATTAAAAAACAACTTTAGGTTCACACTTGTTGAAAACTGTAAACAGATTATAAATCAGGCAAATAGAAAACCCCGGGTAAAAGTTGATCAATATTCAACTGCCCGAAGTGTTGTTAAAATTAAAGAGTAGTTAATTTATTTTAAACCTTTTTGAAAAACATATACAATTGAAACGCTTTGGACGCATAGCTCTAAAAACTATCCTTTGGATTATAGGCAGTATTATTTTTTTGGTACTGCTTGTAGTCATTTTAATACAAATTCCAGCGGTCCAAAATTTTGCTAAAGATAAAGCCGTAACCTATTTACAAAATAAAATCCATACCAAAGTTAATATAGGCCATATCAGCCTCGGCCTGCCAAAACTCATTATACTGGATAGTGTTTATTTTGAAGATCAGAAAAAGGACACGTTGATAGCCGGTGATAAGCTAAAAATCGATATCAGCTTGTTAAAGCTGCTTGATCATAAAGTTGAAGTAAATGAAATTAACCTGCAGGGCATTACAGCCAACGTAAACCGTGGCAGCGATAGCGTTTTTAATTTCGATTATATCATTAAAGCTTTTAACAGCGGACCAAAAACGCCGGTAAAACCAGAGGATACTGCTTCGGCTATGAAGATATCCCTGGATAAGATCGTTTTAGATAGAATTAAGATTGGCTATAAGGATGCAACCAATGGCAACAATGTAAAGTTCATACTTGGTCATTTTGATACTCGAATAAAGGAATTTGATATGGATAAAATGAAATTTACCATACCAAAGATTACTTTATCAGGCGTAGATGCGCTCATTATCGAAACCCCCGCAGGATCATCAGTAGCAAAGACTATCGCCGTTGATACTGCTACCACGCCTATAAATATGACGCTTAATGTAGGTAAGATCGATCTGTCAAAGATCAAAGTTGATTACCGCACCCCAGAAATGAATGCCGACGTTAACCTCGGGCAATTCTCAGTCGAAATGAACAAGCTCGACCTTAAAAACCAGAAAGCAGATATTAATAATATCACGTTAAACGATACTAAAGCTGCCCTCATCTTTGCTAAACCACAAAATGTTAAAAAAGCTATAGTAAAAGCTATAAAAAAACTGGACACCCTGGTGGCCAAACCGCAAAACGCAAAGGGATGGTCGGCGGTTTTAAGAAAGGTTTCCTTTAATAACGATAATATTAAATACGATAACAACGCGCAAGCGCCGCTGGCGAAAGGGTTGGATTATACGCACATGAACGTCCGTAACCTGGATGCTGACCTGGAGAGCCTGGCATATAATACGGATACCATTTCGGGCAAGATCAACAACCTGTCCTTTGCGGAAAAGAGCGGTCTCAATATCAAAAAACTGCATACGACATTTTTTTACGGGCCCAAAAAATCATACCTGAATGACCTGTATCTGGAAACCCCACAAACCGTTCTGCAAAAACGGATAGAATTAGGTTACCAGTCGCTCGACGATATCAGTAATAACCTGGGTCAGCTTCGTGTAACTGCAAACCTGGATGGCAGCAGCCTTGGACTAAAAGATGTGTTGCTCCTGGTACCCTCGATGGCATCAATGGAACCATTTAAAAGTTCGCCTAATGCTGTATTTCGCATAAATGGAAAAGTTATAGGCAAAGTCAACGATCTCAGTATTCCATCACTTGATATTACCGGTTTGAGCAATACCCATATCAAGGCATCAGCGGTTCTGAAGGGTCTGCCCGAAGTAAATAAATCGTACTTCGATCTCAATATCATTGATTTTAATACCAGCCGCGCCGATCTGGCAAAACTGGTGCCTGCCGGCATGATACCGTCCAGCGTCAGCATTCCTCAAAATCTTAACCTGAAAGGCAATTTTAAAGGGAGCATCAAAAAGTTCAACACGAAAATGACGTTGCGCTCCAGCAATGGCAACGTCGACCTTATAGCTTCAATGAATGGCAATCACAAAGGCAGCGAAACTTATTCGGCAAATATCAG